>CAYNZG010000027.1:0-10913 GCA_964401525.1 uncultured Ruminiclostridium sp. | reverse complement strand
CCTGGGCACCGGCAAGGAGCAGCACATCACCATCACCTCCTCCACCAACATGTCCCAGGAGGACATCGACAAGGCCGTGCAGGAAGCCGAGCAGTTCGCTGCTGAGGATGCCAAGCGCAAGGAAGAGGTCGACACCCGCAACCAGGCCGACCAGATGGTCTACCAGAGCGAGAAGACCATCGACGAGATGAAGGATAAGCTGGACCCCGCTGAGGTCAGCGAGCTCCAGGCTGAGGTGGAGAAGGTCAAGGAGGCCCTGAAGGGCACCGACACCGCCGCCATCAAGGCAGCCACCGAGAGCCTGACCCAGGCCTTCTACAAGGTCAGCGAGAAGCTGTATCAGCAGAGCGGCGCTCAGGGCCAGCCCGGCCCCGACATGGGCGGTGCAAACTGCGCCGGTGACTGCAACAACTGCGGTCCCGACGACGTGGTGGACGCTGACTACACCGTCGTGGACGACCAGTAAAAATCGATTCCAACGCGAACGAAGCGGGGGACAGGATTTCCTGTCCCCCTCAGCTTGTAGAAAGAGTCCTTGCGGCCTGTTTTTACAAGCTTCAAAAATGCCTGGTTTTTGTGCGGTTTTCGACACAAAAACCCTCGCTGCGCTCGCCGAAGGCCTTGCAAAGCAAGGTGCTTCGGGGCATTCGGTCTGATTCGAGGCGGGCTGCCGCCCCTCGAGTTCCCCCCCGCCGAGCCAGAACGTTTTTGCTTTGTTCGGTCGGTATTCCACTTGTGCACCTGCTGCACGATGTTAAACCTGTTTTGTGAGGTGGATCCCTATGGCGGATACGAATAAAAGAGATTATTACGAAGTCCTGGGCGTGCAGAAGAGCGCCACGGACGATGAATTAAAGAAAGCATACCGCAAGCTGGCCAAGCAGAACCACCCGGACCTGAACCCCGGGGACAAGGAGGCCGAGGCCCGCTTCAAGGAGATCAACGAGGCCTATGAGGTCCTGTCCGACAAGGACAAGCGGGCCAAGTATGACCAGTTCGGCTTTGCCGGGGTGGACCCCAACTTCGGTGCCGGTGGTGGCGGCGGCGGCTTTGGCGGCTTCGACATGGGGGACATCTTCGGGTCCTTCTTCGGCGGCGGCTTTGGCGGCGGCTTCGGTGGCGGCGGCGGCCAGAGCCGCACCGGTCCTGCCAAGGGAAAGACCGTGCGCGCCACCCTGAACCTGACCCTGGAGGAGGCCGCCTTCGGCTGTGAGAAGGAGGTCACCATCCAGCACATCGAGCCCTGCGACACCTGCGGCGGCTCCGGCTGCGCCGAGGGCACCACCGCCGAGGTCTGCCCCGAGTGCCACGGCTCCGGCCAGGTGCGGATGCAGCAGCGGACGGTCTTCGGCACCATGGCCACCAGCACCGTCTGCCCCAACTGCCGGGGCGAGGGCAAGATCATCCATCAGCCCTGCAAGTCCTGCCACGGCTCCGGCGGCCTGCGCAAGAGCAAGAAGGTCAGCGTGAAGATCCCCGCCGGCATCGACAACGGCCAGGCCATCTCCGTCCGGGGCCAGGGCGACATGGGCCGCAACGGCGGCCCCGCCGGTGACCTCATCGTGGGCATCAACGTGGCACCCCATTCCAGCCTGCGCCGGGACGGCACCGCCATCTACCTGGACCAGACCGTGTCCTTCTTCCAGGCCGCCATGGGCGCGGAGATCGAGATCCCCTCTCTGGACGGCAAGGTGAAGTGCACCGTGGCCGCCGGGACCCAGCCCGGCACCACCCTGCGCCTGCGGGGCAAGGGCGTGCCCGTCCTGAACGGCCGCGGCCGGGGCGACCAGTTCGTCACCATCCGGGTGGAGGTCCCCCGCTCCATGAACGAGGAGCAGAAGCAGGCCTTGAAGAAGTTTGCCGAGGCCATGGGCGAGACCGGCGAGGCACCCCACACCGAGGAGGAGTCCGGCGGCATCTTCAAGCGGAAAAAGAAGAAGTAAGGGGTGGCCGCCATGTTTCTTGCCGACAGCCACACCCATTCCCGCTGCTCCCCGGACAGCGAGACCCCCATGGTCCACATGGGCCGGAAGGCCGTGGAATACGGCCTGACCCACCTGACCCTCACCGACCACTGCGACCTGCTGAGCCTGGAGGGGGAGCCCACCCTGACCTATGACTGGGCCCCGGTCCTCCGGGAGCGGAAGGAGACCTTAGACGCAGTGGGCACCCGCATCGACCTGCCCATGGGCCTGGAGCTGGGCATGGGCTTCCTCTATCCTGAGGAGACCCGGACCATCCTCAGCCAGCCGGGACTGGACTTCGTCATTGGCTCGGCCCATAACCTGAGCCCCGCCGCCGGTGGCCGGGACTTCTACATGCTGGACTACGCCACCCTGGACGACTGCTACACGGCTCTGGACGATTACTTCCAGTCCATGCTGACCCTGGCAGCCACCCCGGAGTTTTACGACGTGGTGGGTCACATCATCTATCCCCTGCGGTACATGACGGGGCACTACCCCGTGGCTCCCAGCACCGACCGCTACAAGGACGAGATCTTTGAGATCTGCCGCCGGGCGGCAGAGGCCGGAAAGGGCATCGAGATCAACACCTGGAAGGGCCAGACCCTGGCCGAATGGATCCCGGTGCTGAAGCTCTTCAAGCAGGCCGGCGGCGAGATCGTCACCGTTGGCTCCGATGCCCACGCCCCCGCGCCGGTGGGCCGGGGCGTGCGGGAGGCCTATCAGATCATGCAGGACTGCGGCTTCCGCTACGCCGCCGTCTATCACGAGCGCAAACCGGAGATGTTCCGGCTGTAATTTTTGACACATCTATCACAAGGAGGAAACGACCATGATCGCATTGGGTTCTGACCACGGCGGCTTCGACCTGAAGGAGACCGTCAAGGCTTATCTGGACAAGGAAAACATCCCCTATAAGGATTTCGGCTGCTTCAGCAAGGAAAGCTGCGACTACCCCATCTTCGGACGGGCTGCCGCCGAGGCAGTGGCCTCCGGCGAGTGTGAGAAGGGCATCGTCATCTGCACCACCGGCATCGGCATCTCCATTGCCGCCAACAAGGTCAAGGGCATCCGCTGCGCCCTGTGCGGCGACACCCTCTCTGCCGAGATGACCCGCCGCCACAACGACGCGAACATGCTGGCCATGGGCGCAGGCATGATCGGCAAGAACCTGGCCGAGCGCATCGTGGAGGTCTTCCTGAACACCGAGTTTGAAGGCGGCCGTCACGCCCGCCGGGTGGGCCTCATCGAGGACTAAAACGCCATAGAAAACAAGATCCGACCTGTGCAGAGCACAGGTCGGATCTTTTGCTTGTTTGATATGTGGATGTCGATTCCGGTCCCCCTTTTCTCCGGAGAAAAGGGGGCGAAAAGAGCGCCGGGGCGCGCGGGAGCGTGGTCTATGCCCTGTGGGGGAGGGGCGAGAGGAGGTCAGCTTTCCTCGGTGAGGAATTGAAGGTCCTCCCGGACCTCTTCGGTGGCGAAGATACGCCAGGCATCGTCAAGGTACACCTCAATGGTGCCCTCCTGCGTGCCGTATTGATAGCCATACCCATCGCCGAAGTTGGACTGGTCGTTTTCGGTGGGTTGTTCGCTACCGGGGACCGTGGAGGTGATCTCTCCGTCCGTGTTGCCGCAGCGGGCCTCGGTGGAGTCATAGCCCGTGTCCAGATACAGGGTCCCATTGACCATGACCATGGGGATCAGGGCGGTCGGTCCTTCGGAAGGCTCCGGATCGTCCTGCTGGGGAGCGGCGCAGCCGACCAGGCCCAGCACGCCGACCACCACGAGGAGCCAAAGTATCCAGTGTTTCATAGAGGGTCCCTCCTGTCTCAGATCCTATAAGTTGTGGTATTCGCCTTCATCATACCATACCGGCTGTGGATTTTCAAGATAAGGGGCTGGTTTTCTGGCTTTCCCCGGTTTCTTTTTGGGGCGAACGGGTGTATACTATAGATGAAAGGAAACAGCAGCCGTCAGGACCCCGGAAAGGAGGGGACCGTGATGAAGCTCTACTCCATTCGAGAACGACCGGAATACATCCCTTGGATGCTCCAGGACCTGCGGGAGCACTGGCCCGCCTGTATGCCGTGGGTCAAGAAGCACATGAAGGCCGTGCTGGCCGCCAAGGGGCCGCTGCCCGACGCGTACATCGCCCTGGACCACGGCCAGATGGTCGGGGGCTACACCCTGGCCATCCAGGAGATCCTCCCCGGGGAGGGGGAGGGCCTGTGGATGCCCACCCTGTACATGGTGCCTGCCTTCCGGGGCAAGCACCTGAGCCAGGAGCTGATCGCCCACGCCCGCCGCCGGGGCTGGGAGCTGGGCTATGACCGGCTCTACCTGGCCACGGAGCACACCAATTACTATGAGAAATACGGCTTCCATACCATCGGCCCGGAGACGGACGCGATGGACGAGCCGACCCGCATCTTTGAAAACACCACCCTGCCGCCCTATCCCCAGGCAGCATAAACCCCGACCCTTCTCTTCACAGATTTGGGACCACGCCCCCGCGCGCCCAGCCGGTGGGCGCGCCATGGATAGCGTATCGACAACGGACCCAATACCGCAAGGAAAAAGAGGCTTCCCCGGCAGGGTATCTCTCACCCTCCACGGGGTCCAGGGGTGTCCCCTGGTCTTCTTTCCCCCATTTCTTGAAAGAAATGAGGCCCTGAAAACTCAGCGTCCCGTTTTCGACAAAACAAACCCCGACCGATCCCGGTCGGGGTTTTCGTTTACACCGTTTCCAGTTGGGTCTGGACCTGCTTGGCCCGGGCGATCTCCTGGATGTAGAGCATACTGGCCATGGAGGTGTAGGGCATGGCGTAGAGGTCGATGGAGTGATAGGTGACCTGGGAGAAGACATACCAGGGCAGCATGGACAGGCGGAAGCGGAAGAACCGGCCGCGCCAGCCCTTGGTGCTCCGCAGGCCCCGGGCAAAGGTCTCCCCCAGGGTGAACTCCGGGTGGGAGGCCAGGCAGTACCGCACCGGGAGGAAGGTGCTGTGGAGCCAGAAGGCGAAGACCATCGCCGCGATGGCCAGCAGGGAGGCCAGGGAGTGGAGCATGGACATCTGGGTGGAGATCTGGTCCAGGGAGGTCACGTTGGAGTAGAACAGGTAGTACAGATAGAAGGTGGGCAGGGTGCAGACCAGCCCCACCAGCCGGGTCCCCACCTGGAGGACGAACTCCACCACCAGGGCCTTGCCCAGGCGGCGAGCCTGAGTCAGCCAGGAGAACAGGGAGGAGAAGGTGGGCTGGTCCCCCCGGAGGATGGCCCAATAGATGGCCATGAGTCCCACCCGCAGGGGGGCCAGGATCAGGAAGAGGACGATGCTCACCACCAGGAAGCTGGTGATCTGGGTGTAGGTCAGGGGGATGGCGATGACCAGCTGGGTCAGGTCCATCCGGAAGATGAGGCTGAAGCCGTTGTCGTTGAAGTAGAGGCCGGTGGCGGTGTCCTGATAGTGGCTCAGGTCCGCCAGGGCATAGGTGAGGTTGGCATCCAGCAGATATCTCACGCCGAAGGAGGCCATCAGGAGGCACACCACCAGCAGGGTGGCCCGCATGGAGGTGGGGTGGCCGATCCAGCGTTTTGCCTGGAACTTCAGTTCCCGGCGATGGGGAAATTGATAAGGCATGGCGATTCCTTTCCGTTAGGGGGTCGTGGTTTCGGGGGCAGCAGGGGCGGAGTAGCCGGAGATGCCGTATTTGTACGCGTCGGCGGGGCTGACCATGACCACCTTGTCCCGGCTGCGGTAGACGCTGGTGGCCTCTGGCTTGGTCTGGATGAGCTTGCCGTTTTCATAGAGGTTCCGGTAGGTCTTGATGGTGTAGCCGGAATAGGGGGTCACGTCGGTCCGGGTGGCCCCGGCGGGCAGGCTGCTGTCCACCTTGTAGACGGTGTTGTAGCCGGTGGTGCCCACAGTCTCGTTGGTCATCTCCACGGTGATGTTGTCTGCCTTGGTCCCTAAGATGTTCACCGTCAGGGTGCGGCCGGAGACGGCCCCCTGGACCTTTACGGGGAAGGGGGTGTCGTTTTTGAACCGGAAGTCCTTGGCCCCATAGTACACTGTGGCGTCCATGCCGTCGGGGACATACCGGGTGATATAGCCGTGGGGGTAACGCTCGGTGATCTCCAAGTTGGCCCGGAGGGCGGCCAGATAGATGGTGGAGGAGCCCTGGCAGACCCCGCCGCCCACCTCCTGGACCGTCTGGCCGGAGACGTAGGCCGGGGCGGGCAGGAAGCCCCGGGCGGCCTGACGGCTGCCCACCACGCCGTTGTAGGAGAACTCCTCACCGGGCATCAGGACGGTGTCGTTGAAGAACTGGGCGGCCAGCTTGATGTTCTGAACCCGGTTGGCGCTGCCGGAGATGTTGGTGGAGCAGGTGCCCAGCACATCCTGATAGAGCTGGGGGGTCAGGTCGGCTACGGTGGTCTCCGGCTGGGTGAGGATCAGGTCGATGGCCTGGGTCTGGCCCCAGTCCATGCCGTCGAAGACGGCCTGGGCGGCGGTGGCATCAAAGCTGATGCCCACCCGGTCCACCTGGAACTGCTTGCCCGCCTTGTCGAAGACGGCGTTCTGGACGGGGGTCTCCACCTGGGTGAGGACCTCGTCCAGGTCCAGCTCCTGGGGCAGGGACTGGTCCAGGTCCATGGTGAACTGGGGGTCGGCCCCGGCCAGGGCGACGATCTCGCCGCGGCCCAGGTAGTCAAAGATCTCTGCTTTTACGGTCTCCCGGTCGATGTGGCGGCCGGGGACGCCTTTGGTGAGGGTGAGCTGGGTCTCGCCAAGCTCCCAGGTGCTCTCCACGGCCACCTGGCCGATCTCTGCGTCCATCTGGTCCAGGATGGCATCCAGGGCCTCGCTGTCGCCGTAGACCGGGAGCACCTCGGCCCCGGCCAGCAGGCAGGACAGATAGACGGCCCCTCGGGCGGGGACGGACTCGGTGTTGCCCACGTTCCAGGCCCGGGCCACGGTGGCGGGCACGTCGGTCTCCACACTGGACAGGGGGACCTGGACCCGGGCGGTCTTGCCGTCCTCGGCCCGGACGGTGAAGCAGACCCCCTGGTCCTCTGCCGGGGGCTGGGAAAGGAGGGCTTCGGTGACAGCGGCCTCAGCCTCCTCGCAGGTGAGGCCCCCCAGGGCCACCTGGCCTACGGTCACGTTGGGATAAATGGTCCCGCTGCCCGCCAGGGCGCAGAGGCCGCAGTAGCCCCCCACCAGGAGGACCACCAGGCAGCAGACGGGGATCAGCCACTTTTTACGGGAGCGTTTTTCTTTCTTTTGGCGCATGGCGGCCTTCCTTTCTCTTTGCCAAACTGTGCCAGTCTTCGACACAGGGGATTTTGATACTATTATATGGAAGGCTGGGGGAAAAATCAACTGTCACCTCCGGGATATTGTGGTAAGGGGCAATGGTATCCTTTCCGTGGGTGCGGCCCCCAACTTTGCTGATTCTAACCTACCTTAGAGGCTCCCTTGTGTAAAGGGAGCTGGCAGTGCGCAGCACTGACGGAGGGATTGACCGGACCTGCGACGTGTTCAACCCTTCCGTCTCGCCTTCGGCGAGCCACCTCCCCTTACACAGGGGAGGCTTTGGGATAGCGAGATCCTTTTCGCTGCAGGTCTCTACCTACGCCCCCGCGCGCCAGCCAGTGGCGCGCTATGGCCTACCTGTCCCCATTTACTTTTCCCGAAAATTCGATATAATGGAGGCAACAAAACCAGAAAGGGGAGCGACCCATGAACATCAAAACCGTGTGGGCGGCCTATTTCAGCGCTACCGACACCACGAAGCAGGTGGTCACCCAGATCGCCCAGCGGCTGGCCCGGCAGTCCGGCGCGCCGCTGCAGACCTTCGATTTCACTCTGCCCCAGGTCCGCAAGGAGGAAAAGGCCTTCGGGGAAGGGGATCTGGTGGTCTTCGGCACCCCGGTTTACGCCGGGCGGGTGCCCAACCTGCTCATCAAGTATGTGGCCAGCGTGCGGGGCAACGGGGCCCTGGCTGTGCCGGTGGTCTGCTACGGCAACCGGAACTATGACGATGCCCTGAAGGAACTGTGCCTCACCATGGAGGGCAACGGCTTTGTGACCCTGGGGGCCGGGGCCTTTTCCTGCCAGCACGCTTTCTCTCTGACCCAGGCCGCCGGGCGGCCCGACCGGAGCGACCTGACCATCGCCTCCGGCTTTGCCGACCAGGTGTGGCACAAGGGGGACGCTGACGGCCCCATCTCCGCCAGGGTCAAGGGGAACGACCCGGTAGGCCCCTACTACACCCCCCGGGACCGCCACGGCAACCCCATCAACATCCTGAAGGTGAAGCCTAAGACCACTGAGGCCTGCACCAACTGCGGCAAGTGCGCGAAGGAATGTCCCCTGGGGTCCATCGACCCGGAGAACGCCGCCCAGCTCACCGGCCCCTGCATGAAGTGCAACCGGTGCGTCCGCCACTGCCCCAAGGGGGCCAAGTACTTCGATGACCCCAACTACCTCTACCACAAGACCGAGCTGGAGGAGCAGTTCTCCTGGCCCCGGAAGGAGCCGGAGCTTTTCCTCTGACACGAAAAACAGCCCCGCGCCCTGCCGTTCGGCAGGGCGCGGGGCCTTTCTGTGAGAGGGTGCGTCGGTTACGTTTTGTCCAGCCCGGCGAAGACACCGTGCTTCAGCTCGGCCAGGCTCAGGCCCTTCCGCTGGCCGCCGGAGGCCAGGAAGAGGACCAGGCCGATGACCATCCAGCCCAGGAACATCTTCACCGCCAGGCCGCCCATGTACACGGGGTTGCCGGGGATGAAGAGGAGCACGAAGACCACCGTGGCCACCAGGGCGGCGAACCAGCCCATGGCCAGACCGCCGGGGATCTTGTAGGGCCGCTCTAGGTCCGGCTCCTTCTTCCGCAGGACGATGAGGGCGTAGGCTGTCAGCATCCAGGAGAGGACGAAGGCGGCGGCGGAGAAGCAGGTGATGTCCCCGATGAGCCCGGCCCCTAAGAAGGGACCGATGAGGGACAGGCCCAGGCAGACCAGCAGGCCGGGGACGGGGATGCCCTTGGCGTTCTGCCGGGCAAAGACGGCGGGCATCAGGCGGCCCCGGGCCATGCCCATGAGCAGGTTGGCCGAGGCCATGAAAAAGCCGTTCCAGGTGGTCAGTAGCCCCGCCAGGGCACCGATGGTGATGAGCCAGTAGAGGAAGGTTCCGGTGGCCCCGGGGAAGAGATAGCTGAACATGGTGGCCGCGGCGGGGTTGGTCATCGCGCCGCCGGTGGCGGCCGGCTGGGAGAATTCCTGCCAGGGCCAGGCATAGCCGAAGCAGAACAGCAGCAGAGCATAGAACAAGCAGGCCAGGGTGACCGAGAGCACCACGGTCTTGCCCACGGAGCGGATGTCGCCCCCGGCATCCTCCACGCCCTGGGGGATGGTCTCAAAGCCCGCCAGGAAGAAGGGGGCCGAGGCCAGGATGGCCAGCACGCCGCCGAACATGGTGCTGTGGGAGACGGCCTTGAGGCCCTCGGAGGCATCGCCGTAGATGAGGGGGTTCGAGACATCGTAGATGGGCTTCCAGTTGTCGGCGCTGCCGCCGATGAGGGCGGCGGCGGCCCCCACCAGAGCCGCGCCCACCAGGACGAAGCAGAGGATCTTCTGGACCATGGCGGCGGCGGCCAGGCCCCGCATGTTCAGGGCAAAGATCAGCAGGGAGCAAATGACCCCGATGACGATGGTGCTCAGATAGATGCCGGTGCCCGCCACGGTGTACAGGGGCTCTCCGGCGGTAAGGCCGGGGATGAGATAGCCCAGCACATCGGTGATCTGGATGGCCTCCCAGGGGATGATGGACACGAAGGCCCCGAAGGCCGCCCAGCCGGAGAGGACGGCGACCTTGTCGTTGAAGGCCCGGAAGGCGAAGGCCATGCCGCCCCCGGCCACAGGGAGCATGGGCACCAGCTCGCAGTAGCACAGGGCGATGGGGACCATCATGACCAGGGCGGCTAAGTACCCGAGACCGGCGGGGATGGGCCCGCCGCAGCCGGAGATCCAGCCGTTGATGGACACGGCCCAGCCCACACCGACGATGGCGCCGAAGCCGATGCAGAAGAAGTCAATGGCGCTGACGCCCTTCTTTTGGGTGGTTGGTTGTTGACTCATAGCGTACCTCTTTTCTCAGTTCCGCCCGTGGCGGAGGATGGATGACAGTGCTCTTGCAGGGGCGACCTCCTTTCCTTGGGTCTGTCACCCTTATTCTATGCGGCGCGCCATGAGGAATCTGTCGAGCCTTGCGGGGGAATGGAATATTTTTGCGGGCACAAGAAAAGAGTCCGGCGATCGCCGGACTCTTTTCCACATGGAGTGATGCCTATGAAAGAAATGTTTTAGAGCTTGTGTCAGCCTTACTTCTGACGCATTGCGTTCAGGTCCAGGTTGCCGAACATGTTCTTCTCGCGCTCCTCGGGGGACAGCTTGTTTCTTGCGCTGCCGCAAGCAGCGAAGAGGATGTAGCCGATGACGATGTAGACCACGAAGACGATCAGAGCCTTGGAGCCTGCGAACCAGGGGGACATGGGGATCAGAGCGCCCACGAAGTAGACGATACCGGCGATAGCGGCCCAGTAAGCGATGGGGGTAGCCAGCTTGTAGGGACGGTTTGCGTTGGGCATGGTCTTACGCAGCTTCAGCAGGGCCAGGGAGGAGATCATCCAGGACATGATGAAGGCGGTTGCGGAGAAGCAGGTCACGGTGTCGATCATGTTGTAGCCCAGGAAGGGACCGATCAGGGACAGGATGGTGACGACGTACAGGCCGTTGATAGCAACGCCGTCCTTGTTCTGCTTTGCCAGGACTGCGGGCAGCATCTTTGCACGAGCCATAGCCATCAGCAGGTTTGCGGAAGCGGTGAAGAAGCCGTTCCAGGTGGTGAACAGACCAGCCAGAGCACCGATGGTGATGAGCCA
>CAYNZG010000026.1:0-11110 GCA_964401525.1 uncultured Ruminiclostridium sp. | reverse complement strand
CCCGGTTGCGCTCCACCACCTGGAGGTCCTCCTTGGTGGCGTGGCGCAGGACGGGGCGGAGGGGAGCCGCCAGCTCGGCCTCGGCCAGGGTGAAGTTCCCCCGGACGCAGGTGGCATACTCGATGCCGCTGGCCGTCTCCACGATGAGGCCGTCCCCCGGGCGGCAGGTCAGGCCCTGGGGATCGAAATAATATTGTTTGCCTTCGCTGCGAAAGCGAACGCTGATGATCTCTGCCATATGGTTTCTCCTTGCAGCGGTCGTTTCCCCGACCGCAGGTAAAATGGGTTCAGAGGATGGAGGCGAGCCAGCCGGTGAGATGACCGGCACTGATGTTGAAGTCACAGGCCCGCCGGATGGGCTCCATCCGGTCCAGAAGGGGCAGCAGGTCCGGCCGCTGGGGCAGGGCCCGGACCAGGCGGCCGTGGGCATCCTCCAGCAACAGAGCGATGTCCTCCCGGTCCTTCTTCTCCAGGGAGAGGAGGAAGGGGAGGGTCTCCACAGGGCCTGCGCCGGACAGGATGAACCGGGCTAAGGTCTCGCCCTCCTGGCTGGCTTCCGCCGTCTCCTCCCCGGCGGCCCGCAGGGTCTCGCACCGGGAGCGGATGGTGGGCAGGAGCAACTCCGGGTTGGGGGAGAGGAAGAGGAAGCAGGCGTAGGCCGGGCCCTCCTCGATGAGCTTGAGCAGGATGTTCTGCCCGGTCTGGTTCAGCAGCTCCCCGTGCTCCAGGATATAGACCTTTTTCGGGGCCTCGTTGGGGCGGATGTAGGCATCGGACCGCAGGGCCCGGACGGCCTCCGCCTTCAGGCCCTCCCCCTTGGGGTCGGCCCGGATGATGTCCGGGTGAATGCCCTGGGCGGCCTTCCGGCACCCGGCGCAGCGGCCGCAGGGCGGGGCCTCTCCCGTGCACACCCAGGCGGCAGCGATGTCCTCCGCCAAAGTCCGACGGTCTTCCCCAACCACTAAGTAGGCGTGGGATAATTGCCGCCGTCTCATCCGTTCCCGCAGTTGATTCTCCTGTTCCACGGCGGTCACGCCCTCCTTTTTCCACAAAAAGCGACGATTTTGGGGATAATTTCTTACTCCTGGCCAAAGGCCCGCCGCAGGGCGGCGAACATGAGGGCATAGGCCCGCTGGCTGGCGTCTGCCTCGGGCACGCTCAGCTCGAAGCAGTGGTAGCAGCCGGGGAACACATGATACTCCACCTCGACACCGGCATCCATGAGGCGGTTCCAGTAGGCGATGTTCTCATTGCGGCCGGGGTCCAACTGGCCAATGTAGGAAAACAGCGGCGGCAGGCCGCTCAGGTCCTTGGCCAAGGCAGGGGAGACATACTCGCTGGGCAGCATCCCGGCGGGGAGGTAGTGCTCCCAGGACTTCTCGCAGTTGTACCGGCACCAGACCTTCTCGTCGGTGATCTCATGGGCAGAGAAGGAGTCCAGCGTGTAGTCCAGCTCCCCGTAGAGAGGCATCTGCAGGCAGATCTTAGGGCCCTTCTTGTCCCGGGCATAGAGGCAGATGGCAGCAGCCAGGTTGCCGCCGGCCGACAGGCCGGACACGGCCAGACGGGTGGGGTCCACCCCGAACTCGCCTGCGTGGTCATGGACCCAGGTGAGAGCGGCGTAGCAGTCCATCAGGGGGGCAGGGGCCTTCCACTTGGGGGCCAGGCGATACTCCACGGAGACCACCACGCAGCCCACGTTCTTCACGAACTGCTGGCACAGGGTCTCCTGCCGGTACACGCTGCCGAAGAGGAAGCCGCCGCCGTGATAGAAGAACAGGCAGGGCAGGGGGGTCTTGTCCCGGTCCTTGGGTTCATAGACCCGGATCTTCACCTGAGGTGCCCCGTCGTAGCCGGGGATCTGCTGATCCCGGACGGAGACGGTGGGATCCTCCTTCAGGTTGGCCAGCTCGGCCGCGTTGCATTTTGGCACGAACTCCTCCAGGTGGTCAAAGTCAAAGCCGGAAGAGGCATCGTACCAGGCCCGTAACTGGGGATGGATGCGGTCTCGGAAAGTCATAGACGTTCCCTCCTAACATGGTCAGGGTAAACGAAAAACGGCAGGGGAAGCAAGACCTCCCCCGCCGTTCTCTTTTAATATGCGTGCTTGCCCCGGGAGAAGGCCACCACCGTGCGGCGGTTGGGCTCAGTCCCCGTGGAATAGGTGATCACATCGGGGTAATCCTGCAGGGTCTCGTGGATGACATGACGCTCGTAGGCGTTCATGGGCTCCAGGGTGATGTTGCGGCGGTACTTGACCACCTTGGCAGCCACCTTGTTGGCCAGGCGCTTGAGGGATTCCTCCCGCTTGGCCCGGTAGTTCTCTGCGTCGATGTGGACGCGGACGCGGTGGGTGCGGCCCTTGTTGACCGCATAGTTGGTGAGCTGCTGGATGGCGTCCAGGGTCTCGCCCCGGTGGCCGATGAGCGCGCCCAGCTTGGGGCCTTCCAGCGTCACGAGGATGCCGATCTCCGCCTTGGGGGCGATGTGGATCTCAGCTTCCATGCCCATGTGCTCCAGCAGGCCGGACAGGAAGGTGCGGATGCGCTCCTCCAGGTCCACGCCCTTGGCGTTGGTCCCGGGCTGCGGGGCGGCGGCGGGGGCCTCCTCCTGGACGGGAGCGGGGGGCTCCTCCTCCACGGGGGCGGCGGGGGCAGCAGACTCTTCTGCTGCCGGGGCGGCGGGGGCGATCTCCTCTGCCGCTTCCTCCACGGGGGCCTCGTCGGGGACTTCATAGGTGACTTTCACCTTAGCCGGAGAGCTGCCGAAGCCTAAAAAACCGCTCCGGGCGCGCTCCAGGACCTCCACGGAAACGCTGTCGCGGTCCAGGCCCAGCTGGGCCAGGGCGTTCTGCACGGCGGCGTCCTCGGTTCTGCCCGTGGTTTCAATCCATTTCAACATAAGGCTTTCTTCTCCTTATTTTTCAAACGATATATCGATCAATCTTCTTTCTCGGTCTCCAGGAAGGATTCCTCCACGAAGCCCTCTTCCTCCTCCTGGACCGGCTGGGTCTGGACGGGGGCGGTCTCTGCGGGGATGGGGGCCTTCTCAGGGGCCTTTTCCTCCACGGGGGCGGGGCTCACGGCCTTGGGCTCCTCTGCAGGGGCGGCCTTGCCCTTCTTGCCCTTGGCAGCGGCCTTGGCCTCTTCCTGCTGCTGGCGCTGGGCCTGCTGCTCCCGGTAGAGGTCGTTGGGGTCCTGATAGGGGAAGGTGGGGTACCGCTCGGGATCATACAGACGGCCCCGGGCGTAGGCCCGGATGCCCACCCGGCTGGCGGTGGCGATGCTCTGGTTGAGCTTGCGCTCCATCTGGATCTTGCGCATCTCCTCCTGGGCCTTCTTTCTGGCCTCAGCCTGGGCCTTCTTCTCCCGCTTGACCCGCTCCTTTTCCTCTTCGATGCGCTTGGCCTTGTTCTCCTTCAGCTTCAGCAGGTGCTTCTTCAGGAAGGGGATGTTCAGGAACTCAGACAGGATGGCGAACACGCTGTTGGAGATCCAGTACAGGCCCAGAGCGGCAGGGAGGGTGAAGCAGATCCACAGGGACATGAGGGGCATCATGATCATGGTGGACCGGGTGGTGGGGTCCATGGTGCGGACGGTGCCGGTGATGTAGCCGTTGATCTTGTTGGTCACGATCATGGACACGATGCCCAGCACGGCGGAGATCACGGGGATCAGCCACAGGGCGAAGGCACTGCCCACCTCCGGCTGCTGCCAGAAGAGGAGATGGGGCGTGTCGGACAGGTTGATGCCCAGGAAGGTGAAGTCGATCTTGGGCATGTTGGCCAGGTCAGGGATGCTGGAGACGATCTTGTCATGGTTCAGGAAGACGTCCTGGGCCATGGTCAGCTGGTTTCTGGCATAGCTTCTGACCTCGCCGTACAGCAGGGTGGACACGGCATTGAAGCTGTCCTCGCTCATGCCCAGCAGGTAGGTCAGGGGCTTGGACACGATGCCGTACAGGGGGATGAGGACCACCATGGGGAGCATGGACCACAGACAGCCGCCGGAGGGCTTCACGCCTTCCTGCTCATAGAGCTTTTGCAGCTCGATGCTGTACCGTTCCCGGTCTCTGGCATACTTTTGCTGGAGGACCTTCTGCTGCTCTGCCAGGCCGTTCATGGCCAGCATGCTCTTGCGGCCCTTCAGGAAGACCGGGAAGAGGATGGCACGAATGATCAGGCAAAAAAGGATCAGAGAAATCCCGTAGCTGCCGGTGATATCATAAAACAGCAGAACGAGTTTCGCGAAAGGGGATAAGATGATGCTCATGGATATGCCTCCAAGTGTTGGTTGGGGTCTTGCAGCCGGTCATCGGGGAAGCAACTTCCCGCCAAAGACCGGAAAAGTCCTCCGGGGACAGGCCGGAGGAGAAGGGCTGCCGCTGGCCCGGGCCGCTCAGGGGACCGGGTCATATTCGATGCTCTCCTGCTTATGAAAGGGGTTGCACCGCAAAATTCTGCGCAGGGCAAGCCAGCCCCCTTTCAGCGCGCCGTATTTCTCCACCGCCTCCAGGGCATAGGCCGAGCAGGTGGGGATGAAGCGGCAGCAGGGGGGGCGGCCAGGGGATATGGATGTCCGGTAGAACCGGATGAGCCACAAAAGGGCAGCCTTCATGGCTCCTTCTCCCGGGACGGCACTTCCGTCGGGCGAAGGAGCTGGAGCTTTTTGGCCAGGCGGAGAAACTGCTTGTCCAGATCGCCATACCGGCTGTGGACCGCCCGGACCCGGGCCACGACGACAATATCGAAACCGGGCAGGAGCTTGTCCTCATTGAGCCGATAGATCTCCCGCAGGCGGCGGCGGACGCGGTTGCGCACCACCGCATGGCCCAGCTTGGTGCTGGCCGTGATCCCGAACCGGTTCTCCTTCCGGCCGTTTTTCCGGCAGTAGAGGACCAGGGCAGGGGACACCGCGCTCTTGCCCTTGGCATAGAGACGGCGGAAGACTCTGTTTTCCTTTAAGGAGACGGTATATTTCACGATCTCAGTTCTCCTTCTTTGAGGGATGCAGCCGCAGAGAGGAAACGATTTCTCCGTATGCTGGATAAGGGCGGTGGAAATTTCTTCCCCGCCCTTGTGTTATCCTCTATGCGATTGCCCCTGGCATCAGTGGGTCAGACGGGCGCGGCCTCTTGCGCGGCGGCGAGCCAGGACCTTGCGGCCATTGGCAGTAGCCATACGCTTACGGAACCCGTGGACCTTGGAGCGATGACGCTTCTTGGGCTGATAGGTACGAACCATTCCGATACACCTCCTGTATCTATCTTCCAGCGGAATGCAAGCTTCCGCCAACCACAACAGCCGAATTGCCCCGGCTGCGGTCGTCGATGAACAGCGCAACCACACAATAGATGATTACGCAAAGGTTATTATAACGGAAAAGAATTGTCACTGTCAACCCAAAATTTCCGAAAGATCCGCCGAAGCCCCGCCATTTTTCTGTCGGACCCAAGATGTTGTGGGCCGTTTTCCCCGGGACCGCAGGGTCCGGGGAAAAATTTTTTTCGTCAGGTCCCGCCGCCCCTCCACCGGACTGTCCACTTTTCCACATCTGAATATATAATCCACTTGCTATTGTGGAAAAAATCTGATACAATTTATTATCTATGAGTGCCCCCTTTTGCGGGGACTGCCCCCCGCCAGACAGATAGAATGAGAGAGAAGGAGTGAGCCCATGAATTCCGCTGCCGACATCTGGGAACGGGTACTGACTCTCATGGAGCAGACCATGACCAAAACCACCATCTCCACCTGGTTTTCCGACGCCGAGCCCGTGGCGTTAGAGGAGAACCGGTTTATTCTGTGCATCCCCACAGAGTTTAAAAAGGAAATCGTGGAAAACCGCTACCTCCCCGACATCAAGAAAGCCCTGTATGACCTGTTCTCCGCCGACCTGGACGTGACGATCCTCAGCCAGGAGGAGCGGGGCAGCTACAGTAAGCGGGACAACACGCCCCACTTCCTGCCGGGCACCGAGGACTACACCTTCGAGCGGTTCGTGGTGGGCAACTCCAACAAGTTCGCCCACGCCGCCGCCATGGCCGTGGCCGAGCGGCCTGCCGAGAGCTACAACCCCCTCTTCATCTACGGGGAGTCCGGCTTAGGCAAGACCCACCTGCTCTACGCCATCGCCCACACCATCCACAACGCCCACCCCAACTATAAGATCGTCTACATCCGGGGCGATGCCTTCACCAACGAGCTCATCCGGGCCATCCGGGAGGGCAAGAACCAGGAGTTCCGGGACAAGTACCGCTCGGCGGATGTCTTCCTCATGGACGACGTGCAGTTCATCGCCGGCCGCGACTCCACCCAGGAGGAGATGTTCCACACCTTCAACAACCTCTACGAGGAGAAGAAGCAGATCGTCTTCACCTCCGACCGTCCCCCCAAGGAGATGCTCCGGCTGGAGGACCGACTGAAGACCCGCTTCGAATGGGGCCTGCTGGCCGACATCCAGCCCCCGGACTACGAGACCCGCGTGGCCATCATCAAAAACAAGGCCATCCGCATGGGGGTGGAGCTGCCCGAGGAAGTCCTGACCTATGTGGCGGAGAACATCACCTCCAACGTCCGCCAGATCGAGGGCACCGTCAACAAGATCCTGGCCTACCGGGACCTCATGGGCGACAACGTGGATGCCAAGGCCGTCACCCGGGCGGTGCGGGATATGTTCAAGGACACCTCCGACATCCTCCCCTCCGCCGACGTCATCATCGAGGAGGTCTGCAAGTTCTACAGCGTGAACGAGGAGGGCATCCGGGGCCAGAGCCGGGCCAAGGCCTTCTCCCAGCCCCGCCAGGTGGCCATGTACCTCATCCGAAACATGACCAAGCTCTCCCTGAAGGACATCGGCCGGGAGTTCCAGAACCGGGACCACACCACGGTCATCAACTCCATCGAGCGCATCGAGAAGCTCAGCAAGACCAATCCCGAGATCGTGGAGATCATCAAGGACATCCGTTCCAATGTCAACGACCGGTACGGTTGAGTCTTCCACACCCTCGATTATACTTTCCGTAGACCCCGCAGAAATCCACCGCATTTTGTGGAAACGTGGAAACTGCCCTGTGGAAAATCCGGGGCTTTCCACATCGGCCATTTTTTTCGCCAAACACTTTCCACGCCCCCTGTGGGTAAATTTTCGCTGCTATTTCCGCGGTTTTTTAAGTTTTCCACAAAAAAGTTCCCTACGGCCACTATTACGACATTTATCCCTGTTCTCCCTATTGCGGGGAGAGAACGCAGGTTCCGCGATTACGAACATTCGGAGGTTATCCCATGAAATTCAGCTGTGAAAAGGCCCTGTTGCAAAGTGCCATCCTCACCGCATCCCGTGCTGTTTCCCCCAAGAGCACCATCCCCGCCCTGGAGGGCCTCCTGCTGGAGGCCGACTCCGCTGGGAGCGTCTACCTCACCGGCTACAACCAGGAGACCGGCATCCGCTCCGCCGTCCAGGCCGAGGTCATGGAGCCCGGCTCCATGGTCCTGTCTGCCCGGCTCTTTGGCGAGATCGTCCGGAAGATGGCCGACGACACCCTCATTTTCCAGGAGGAGAAACTGAAGGTCCACATCTCCTGCGGCATGAGTGAGTTCGACCTCATGGGCATCGACCCGGAGGACTTCCCTGAGCTGCCCACGGTGGAATATCAGAACTCCCTGGAGCTCCAGGAGCAGACCCTCCGGTCCATGATCGGCCAGACCCTCTTTGCCGTGAGCACCGACGAGAGCAGACCCATCCACACCGGCTCCCTGTTCGTGGTGGATGACGAGGGCCTCACCATGGTGGCTGTGGACGGCTTCCGCCTGGCGCTGCGCCGGGAGCCGGTGGCCGGGAAGAACGGCTCCTTCGAGTTCGTGGTCCCCGGAGCCTCCCTGGCGGAGGTGGAAAAGATCTGCCGGGAGACCGATGAGATCGTGAGAATCCACCAGGGCTCCCGCCACATCCTGTTCAAGATCGGATCCACCATCCTCATCTCCCGCCGGCTGGAGGGCGACTTCCTGGCCTGGCGGCAGGCCATCCCCCGAAACAACCCCATCAAGATCACCGTGGAGACCAAGCAGCTGCTGTCCTGCATCGACCGCGTCTCCCTGATCGTCAGCGAAAAGCTGAAGAGCCCCCTGCGCTGCCTCATCCGGGAGGGGGAGATCGACATCACCACCAAGACCGCTCTGGGCTCCGCCCACGACTGCTGCCCGGCCGAGGGCAGCGGCGGCGACCTGGAGATCGGCTTCAACAACAAGTATATGATGGATGCCCTGAAGGCCTCCCCGGCAGACAAGGTGACCCTGGAGCTGTCCAGCCCCATCACCCCCTGCGTCATCGTGCCCGCAGAAGGGGAGGAGAACTTCCTCTTTATGGTCCTGCCGGTGCGCCTGAAAGCGGACTACTAAGGTAGACCTGATGCACCCAGCTGGTCACCTCGCCTCCGGCGGGGGGAGCGTTCCTGTCAGCCCCCCATTTTCTCCGGAGAAAATGGGGGAAAAGAGCGCCGGGGCTCCGCCCCTGGACCCCGGGGAAGCTCCAAGACGAATGTATGAAGAGATCGGGAGGTACTATGGAAAAGATCACAGTCTCCATCACCACGGAATTTATCAAGTTAGATGCCCTGCTGAAGCTGGCCAACGTGGTGGGCAGCGGCGGGGAAGCGAAGATCCTCATCCAGGAGGGGGAGGTCCTGGTCAACGGCGCCCCCTGCACCATGCGGGGCAAGAAGCTCCGCCCCGGTGATGTGGCCGCCCTGCCCGGCGCGGAGATCACCGTCGAATGAGACTTCGCTCCATTGCGCTGGAGGGCTTTCGCAACTATGAGACCTTTTTCGCGGAGTTCGTCCCCGGGGTCAATGTGATCTGCGGGGAGAACGCCCAGGGAAAGACCAACCTGCTGGAGGCCATCGGGTTCCTCTCCGGGGCCAAGTCCCACCGGGCCCGGGGAGACAAGGAGCTCATCGCCTTTGACCGGGACCGGGGGAGCATCACCGCCCAGGTGGAGAGCCGGGACCGGGACTTTCTCATCGAGGCCCAGCTCTTCCGGGGGGCCAGGCGGAAGCTGCTGGTGAACCATGTGCGGCTGAAAACGGCAGGGGAGCTGTCCGGCATCGTCCAGACTGTGCTCTTCTGCCCGGAGGACCTGGCCCTCATCAAGTCTGGGGCCGCCCAGCGGCGGGCCTTTTTGGACCACGCCATCTGTCAGCTCCGCCCCCGCTATGCCGAGGCCCTGGCGCAATACCAAAAACTCCTGGAGCACAAGACCCGCATCCTGCGGGACTGGGAGAAAAACCCCGGCCTGCTCCAGGTGCTGGAGGATTTCAACGAGGCCATGGCCCGGGCCGGGGCACTGGTCATCCACTATCGGGCCCATTTCGTCCGCAAGCTGGCGGAAAAGGCGGCGGAGATCCAGCGGGATTTCTCCGGCGGACGGGAGGAACTGGAGATCGCTTACCAGACGGTGAGCACTGTCCAGGACCCCCTTGGACCCACGGTGGAGATCTATGAAGACCTGCGCCGCCACCAGGACAGCCACGCCCGGGCGGAGATGGAGGCCCGGTCCTGCCTGTCCGGCCCCCATAAGGACGACCTGCCCGCCGCCATCAACGGCCAGCCCGCCCGGCAGTTCGCCTCCCAGGGCCAGACCAGAACGGCGGCCCTCTCCTTGAAGCTGGCGGAGCGGGAGCTGTTCCGGGAGGATGTGGGCCAGTGGCCCATCCTGCTGTTGGACGATGTGCTCTCGGAGCTGGATGTCCGCCGCCAGGCCTTCGTACTCCAGCGGATCACCGGCGGCCAGGTGTTCATCACCGGCTGCGACATCCCGGCGGGGATCCTCACCGGGGGAGAGGGCAAGCTCCTCCGCATCCGGGCCGGAGCACTGGAGGAATGAGACCATGTATCTGCACTTAGGCTCCTCGGTGGTGGTCCCACAGGGGGAGATCGTGGGCATTTTTGACCTGGATAACACCACCTGGTCCCGGATCACTCGGGAGTTTTTGGCTGGGGCAGAGGACCGCAGCCAGGTGGTGACCGTGGGCGAGGACCTGCCCAAGTCCTTCCTGCTCTGCCGGGACAAGGGCGGCCGGGAGACCATCTACCTCTCCCAGCTCTCGTCGGCTACCCTGCTCAAGCGGGTGGAGTCCGGCTCGTTCGAGACCTTTTGACACATGCGCGCGTTATGGAGGAAACGGAAACTATGGATCAGTTGGAAAATAAAAACACCACCACGGTGGAACACGCATACGGTGCCTCGGAGATCCAGGTGCTGGAGGGGCTGGAGGCCGTGCGCAAGCGCCCGGGCATGTACATCGGCTCCACCTCCGCCAGCGGCCTGCACCATCTGGTGTATGAGATCGTGGACAACTCCATCGACGAGGCCCTGGCCGGATACTGCACGAAGATCACCGTGACCATCGGCAAGGGGAACACCATCACCGTCACCGACAACGGCCGCGGCATCCCCGTGGACATCCAGCAGCAGACCGGCAAGCCCGCCCTGGAAGTGGTCTACACCATCCTCCACGCCGGCGGCAAGTTCGGCGGCGGCGGATACAAGGTCTCCGGCGGCCTCCACGGCGTGGGTGCCTCCGTGGTCAACGCCCTGAGCCAGTGGCTGGAGGTTCGGGTCCACAAGAACGGCAACATCTACGAGATGAAGTTCGCCCGGGGTCAGGTGACCCAGCCCATGACCATCGTGGGCCAGACGGACCACACCGGCACCGAGGTCACCTTCCAGCCGGACCCGGAGATGTTCACCGAGACCACAGAGTATGATTACGAGGTCCTCCACACCCGGATGCGGGAGGAGGCCTTCCTGAACGCCGGCCTCACCATCGTCATCACCGACCAGCGGGGCGAGGTCCCGGTGTCCGATGCCATGTGTTACGAGGGGGGCATCCGGGAATATGTCTCCTTCATCAACCAGAACAAGACCCCCGTCCACGATGCCATCATCTACATGGCCGGGACCCGGGAGGACTCCATGGCCGAGGTGGCCATCCAGTATAACGACGGGTTCCAGGAGAACATGGTCTCCTTCGCCAACAACGTGCACACCCCCGAGGGCGGTATGCACGAGGAGGGCTTCAAGCGGGCCCTGACCAACGCCCTTAACGCCTACGG
>CAYNZG010000025.1:0-11426 GCA_964401525.1 uncultured Ruminiclostridium sp. | reverse complement strand
GCATTGCGGATGGCTGCGGCGGTCATGATATCCCGGGGACGGATATTTTTGCGCACCAAATCCATGATCTGCATACCGGCGTGCTTGGCCAGCTCGATCCGGGCGGAGTAGACGGCGGGAATGGTGCCGTTGCCTCGCAGACCCATGCCCAGCACTTCCGTCAGGCAGTTCATGGAGTTGGCGGTGTACATGCCGGAGCAGGAGCCGCAGGTGGGGCAGGCGCTGTTTTCATATTCCTCCACGCCTTCCTCGTCCAGCTTCCCGGCGTAGTAAGCGCCCACGGCCTCGAACATATGGGACAGGCAGGTGCGGCGGCCGTCGTTGAGGGTACCGGCCAGCATGGGGCCGCCGGAGACGAAGATGGTGGGCACGTTCACCCGGGCGGCTGCCATCAGCAGGCCGGGGACGTTCTTGTCGCAGTTGGGGATCATCACCAGGCCGTCGAACTGGTGGGCCATGGCCATGGCCTCGGTGGAGTCGGCGATGATGTCGCGGGTGACCAGGGAGTACTTCATGCCCGTGTGGCCCATGGCGATGCCGTCGCACACGGCGATGGCGGGGAACTCCACGGGGGTGCCGCCGGCAGCCCGGACACCGGCCTTCACGGCTTCGGCGATTTTGTCCAGGTTCATGTGGCCGGGGACGATCTCATTGTAGGAACATACCACGCCGATGAGGGGCTTTTCCAGCTCCTCCTTGGTGTAGCCCAGGGCGTAGAGCAGGGAGCGGTTGGGGGCGGCGGGGATGCCTTTTTTCAAAATATCGGAACGCATAGCGGTGTCCTCCTAAAAATTATCTGCAAGTTGTATGACTACACTTGAATTGTCTGACTTTATAATATATGATAGGCATAGCAATGTCAAGAAATTTCTGCCGGCCTGCGGCAGGAACCAGGAGGACCCATGGAAAAGAAAAATCTGTCCCAGCAGACGGCGGACCGTCTGTATACTATGATCGCCGTGGAGCGCCGCCTGGCCCCCGGGGAGAAGCTGCCCAACGAGGTGGACCTGGCCCGGGAGCTGGGCGTCAGCCGCACCACCCTGCGGGAGGCCATCCACGCCCTGGCCTCCCGGAACATTCTGGAGGTCCACCGGGGCCGGGGGACCTTCGTCTCGCCCCAGGTGGAGCACATCAACGACTTCGGCTTCTCGGACCTGGACCGGGTGAAGGGCCAGCTCCGGGACCTCTTCGAGCTGCGCCGGATCTTTGAGCCCTCCGCCGCCCGACTGGCCTGCCGCCGGGCCACGGCCGAGGAGATGGAGGAGATCCTGCGCTGCGGCGAGCGGGTGGACCGCTGCATCCGGGAGGACCGGGACCGCACCCTGGCCGACCGGGAGTTCCACGCGGCCATCGTCCGGGCCACCCACAACGAGTTCATGATGCGCCTGCTCCCCGTCATCAACCAGGCGGTGGAGGCCGCCGTCATCAACGGCGAGCACAAGGAGCAGCTGGCCGAGGACACCCGCCGGGACCACGCCCTCATCATGGATTTCTTCCAAAAGCGGGATGCCGCCGGGGCGGAGCACGCCATGGCGATCCACATGCATCACAGCATTGATGTGATGGGTTTAGAGGTTTAGTTTCACCTTCCTGTCATTTTAGACCCCTCAACTGCGCTGTTGACGCAATTTTTTATTGACGAATATGCCCTTTGGCGCAATATCCCATCACTTGGATTGATGAATGCTCACTAACATAAAACTTAGAAATGTTATATGATATTCGGAACCATTATTTATACTAAAGAGGCCTCCCATGAATATCTGTGAGCTCATCACAGAGCGTATCCTTCAGCTTTGTATCGAACGTGACATCACGCCCAACGCGCTGAGTTATCGTTCTGCCGTTCCGCAGGCTACCCTCAAGAGTATTCTAAACGGGGAGAGCACGAACCCCGGCATAGTGACCATCAAGAAGCTATGCGACGGACTTGGCATCACGATGGCTTACTTTTTCGACACTCCGGAGTTTGAAGCGCTGGTCAAGAACAGACCGGCTGCGCGCAAAGGCGCTGCAAAGAAAAAGGCTCGCCGCTGAGCACAGCTCCGGTGCCGGGCTTTCCCTTGGTGCGCCTATCCGCAGGGGATGTCGGCGCAGCTGCGGTCTGCGCGTGTTTTGAGGAAGGACACGCTGCTGCAAAAACGCTCCCGCTTTTTCGCGGCCTGGCTGGTTGCTGGGCTGGAAAAGGCAGGGGCTTTTTTCTGCGCAAAAAACGGCTTTCCTTTCGTAAAGTTGACACGTTTTATTGACAATGTCAATAAAACAAAATACAATGAATAGACTAAGAGCGAAAGGAGCTGTTATCCATGGCGAACACCAACGTCAACATCCGCATGGACGCGGAGTTGAAGCGGCAGTTTGAAGCCTTCTGCGCCGATGTGGGCATGTCCATGACAACGGCCTTCAATGTGTTTGCGCGCAAGACGGTGCGGGAGAATCGGATCCCCTTCGAGATCAGCGGTGATGTGCCGAACGCGGAGACCCAGGAAGCCCTTCAGGAAGTTAAGAAAATGAAGGCGGATCCCGGCTTTGGAAAGACCTATTCCAGCGTGGATCAGATGATGCAGGAGCTGCTGGCCGATGTATAATATCAGACCGACCACGAGATTCCAGCGGGATCTGAAGCGCGTGAAAAAGCGCGGCCTCGACCTCTCCTTGTTGACGGTGGTCCTCCAGCGGCTGGCGGCGGGGGAACCCCTGCCGGAGAAGAACAGGGACCATCCCCTTCCCCGGGGTCCAGGGGCGGAGCCCCGGCGCTCTTTGTCCCCCCTTTTCTCCGGAGAAAAGGGGGCCCCGCCGGAGGCACACTCCCTCGGTGGAGCACCCACTGACCGATTTTAGACGACCGCAAAATCAAAAAGGGATGCTGCCATAAGGCAGCATCCCTTTTGCGCGTATCAAAGGAAAATATTCACGATGCCGATGAGGCCGCCGATGACGGCACCCAGGTTCACCACCGCCTGGAGCTCGTTCTTCATCACCGACAGCACCAGGTCTTCCAGAGCGCGGGCATCCATGGCGTTGATCTTCGCCTCCACCACGGCCTGCACATCCAGCTGACCCAGAACGGCGGGGATCCCCGCCCCCAGCACCTGGTCCACGATCCCTTCCAGCAGGGTGTCCAGGGCTTCCGGGGAGAGACCCAGGCCCGCCAGACCCTCGCCCAGGGGCTTGGCACCCAGGTCGGTCAGCTCCTCCCGGACCAGGGGACCCACTAAGTCGGGACCGCGCTGGTCCACGAAGTCCCCCAGGGCCTGGCTCAGCTTTTGGCAGATGCTGTCCAGCATCCCGCCGCCCAGGAACATGGCGATCATGGGGTTGCCCATGAGGTCCCCGAAGGAGGTCTGGGCGATCTCGCCCACCACCCGGGACATGTCCACCTGCTTCAGGCCATGCAGGATCTTCCCGGTCACGGCCTGGCTCACGGCCTCGGTGAGGTCCTCCCGGCTCTCCTGGGGCAGACGGTCCGCCAGGGGAGTGGTGTCCTCCGTGAGAGCGGTGCGGATGCCGCCCACTAACTTTTCCCGCAGGTCGCCCCCGGTGAGCTGGGCGGTCAGGTCCTCCTGGGTCAGCAGGGTGTCGCTGACGGCGTGGCCCACCGCCGCGGCGATGCGCCCCTGGTTCTTGGGGATGACACCGGGGGTGAAGGGGACCCGGTGCCCGCCGATGCGGTGCTCCCGCCGGGGCCGGAAGAGCATTTTGATGGCGATGTAGTTGGTGCAGTAGCCAATGAGTGCGCCCACAGCGATGGGCAGGATGATGTGGAGAGGTTCCATGGATCACGCCTCGTTTTTCGTAAAATTTTGTCGGAGCCTATTTTACACCTTTTTTTCGTTCTTGCAAGCCCCCTGGGGCAGAACTGGACAGAACCATTTTCCTGTCAGCCCAGGATGTGGCGGTAATTCTCCCGGTCGGTGTCGCCCTCGGTGCTCAGCAGCAGGACCCGGCTGGTCTCGTCCAGGCCCAGGGCCGCCCGGATGGGGGCCAGCCGCGGCTCGGTCATGAGCCCCTCCAGCACCCCGGCGGTGACCGCCCCGGACTCCCCGGAGACGATGGCCGGGTCCGCGCCCAGGGGCCTACCCAAAAGGCGCATCCCCTGGGCGGCGTAGTGGTCGCCGCAGGAGACGAAGCCGTCGGCCACGCCCTTTAAAATTTCCCAGCTGACGGTGCATGGCTCCCCGCAGCACAGCCCGGCCATCATGCTGTCCATGTCGCCGGTGACGAAGTGGAGCTTGCCGTCGTTGGCCCGGGCGGTGCGGTAGAGGCAGTCGGCCCGGTCCGGCTCCACGATGACGGTCTTGGGGCGGCGGTCCCCCCACAGGGCGGCGAAGTACCCGGCTACCCCTCCGGCCACGCTGCCCACCCCTGCCTGGAGGAACAGGTGGGTGGGGGGCTGGTCCAGGACCTGGGCGATCTCCCCGGCCAGGGTGGTGTAGCCCTGCATGATGCGGGTGGGGGTGGTCTCATACCCCGGCCAGGCGGTGTCCTGGATGAGGACCCAGCCCTGCTCCCGGGCCATCCGGTCCGCCAGCCGGACGGCATCGTCATAGTTCAGGTCGGTGATCTCCGCCTGCGCCCCCTGGGCGCGGATGTTTTCCAGCCGCTCCTGAGCGCTGCCCTTGGGCATATAGACCACAGCGTCGTGGCCCAGCATCCGGGCCGCCCAGGCCACCCCCCGGCCGTGGTTGCCGTCGGTGGCGGTGACGAAGGTCTTTCGCCCTGACCTGGCCCGGTTCTCCGGGGCGGTGAGGGCGGTGAAGGCTCCCTCGTCCAGGGGGATGCCCAGCTCTTCACAGAGATAGGCGGCGATGGCGTAGCTGCCGCCCAGGCCCTTGAAGGCGTTCAGGCCGAACCGATGGGACTCGTCCTTTACCCACAGGCCGCCCAGACCCAGCCGTGCCGCCTGGGCGGGCAGAGCTACCAGCGGGGTGGGGGCATAGCCGGGCAGGGACCGGTGGAACCGATGGGCGGCCTCCACCGCCGACGGCAGGGTGGGGGCCAGAGCCTCCGGGACAAGCGCGGGGGAGACGGGATGAAACTGAAAAACAGGCATGGGCAGCCCTCCTTATTGTGATCGGTGCATCTTGGCCCCATGATACCGTATTTTTAAGAGGGATGCAACCGGTGGAGGCCTCCCGGAAGGAACGCGGAGGGGCGCACTGGGGTGCCTTTACACAAGGGAGCCTTTGTCGTGGTCGAACCCCTTCAGGCTGCGAAAACCTCCCCCGTCCCCGCGCGCCCAGCCGGTGGGCGCGCCATGGACAGCGCATCGACAACAGACCTAATACCGCGGGACAAAAGGAACTTCTCCGGCAGGATATCACCTACCTCACCCGGGGTCCAGGGGCGGAGCCCCGGCGCTCTTTTCCCCCATTTTCTCCGGAGAAAATGGGGCCCCGCCGGGAGGCACAGTCCTCTGGGAATCGCACCACCTGCCCCTTTGACGAACAAAAAAGCGCGTGCTGTTTTACAGCACGCGCTTTGCGTCTCATATCTCGTAGGCGGCCACATCGGCCAGGAACTGGGTCCAGCTCTCCGGGTTTTCCACGAAGTACAGGGGGCAGGCCTTGCCCGTGACATCGTAGTGCCGGATGACGTGGTCCCGGCTGATGCCGCAGTAGTCGCACAGCCAGGCGGTGAGCTTCACCAGGGAGTCGTAGGTGGCCTGGTCAAACTGCCCGGAGGCATCCGGGTGGCAGACCTCCACGGAGATGGTGTCGATGTTGCGCTCGTTGGTGGCGGCGGACCGCTCATCCAGGGGGATGCACTGGATGATCTCCCCGTCCAGCCCCACCAGGAAGTGGGCGCTGACCTCCGTCTCCGGCTGGTCGAAGAAGTCGTGGTTCTGCTGGGCGGAGGAGCCGGGGTTGCCTACATAGTGGATGGCGATGTCCTCCACGCCCTCTAACTTTTCCAGCCGCCGCCCGCCGCTGGTCTCCGCTAAGATCTGCACGTCGATCCAGTCGGGCATCCGGTCCTGGCTGAGCCTGATCATCTGGCCCAGGGTGGTGAGGTTCAGGATGATCCCGCCCAGCACCAGTAGGCTCAGCAGGAAGATCACCGGGATCAGGGGGAACCTGCGCCGTCTGCGGCGGCGTTTGCGGGGAGCGGAATGCGCGCCGGAGGCGCGGGGGCGCGTGCCGTTGGTCCAGCTGCTGCCGGTTCCGGGGCGCGTGGTGGGCGTGGTGGCCATGGGGGTGCCTCCTTTGTGGGTGGGATAGAGTCAGTCCACCGGCCGGGTGGCCTCCCGGAGCCAGGCGGCTTCTTCCGGGGGCAGGTGGGGGGAGATGGCCTCCCGCACCGTCCGGTGGTATGCGTTGAGCAGGTCCTTTTCCCGGGCGCTCATGGCGGTGGGATCCACCGCGTCCAGGTCAAAGGGGGTCAGGGTCAGGGTGTCGAAGCCCAGGAAGGTCCCGAAGGGGGTGGTCTCCCGCTGGGCGCACAGCATGAGGTTCTCCAGGCGGATGCCGTAGTCCCCGTCGAAGTAGACCCCCGGCTCGTCGGAGGTGACCATGCCGGGGCGGAAGGGGGCATCCAGGCCCGCGCTCCGCCAGCGGATGTTCTGGGGCCCCTCGTGGACGCTGAGGAGATGGCCCACTCCGTGGCCGGTGCCGTGGTTGAAGTCCAGGCCCAGCTCCCACAGGGGCTGCCGGGCCAGATAGTCCAGGTTCACCCCGGTGCAGCCCTCCTTGAACCGGGCGGCGGCCAGGTTCAGGTTGCCCCGGAGGACGGCGGTGTAGGCGGTCTTCTGGTCCGGGCGCAGGGGACCCAGGGCATAGGTCCGGGTGCAGTCGGTGGTGCCGGTGCGGTAGTGGCCGCCGGTGTCGGCCAGGAGGAAGCCCTCTGCCGTGATGGCTGCGTCGGATTCCTCCGTGGCGGAGTAGTGGACCACGGCTCCGTGGGGGCCGAAGGCCAGGATGGGGGCGAAGCTGGGCTGTAAGTAACCGGGCTGCTCCCGGCGCAGGTCCTCTAAGTGCTCCGCGGCGGACCGCTCCGTCATGGGGACCTTGCCCGCGTTCTGCTTCAGCCAGTACATGAACCGGGTGAGGGCGATGCCGTCGTAGAGGTGGGCCTGGGCGAGGTTCTTCTGCTCGGTGGGGTTCTTCACGGCCTTCATGGCCTCGGTGGGGTTGGTCCGGTCCACCAGCCGGATCCCGGAGGGGATGCTGGTGAGGAGCTTGGTGTTCACCCGGCGGGTGCTCAGGAGGACCTTCTGGGTGGAGTCCAGGTGGTTGGCATAGGTGTAGAAGCTGTCATAGGGCCTCAGGACCACCCCGTCGGTCTCCAGCTCCTCCAGCACCTCCGGCGGGAAGATGCTCCCGTTGGCGAAGAGGTAGCAGGCATCCATGGTGAGGGCCAGGTAGGCCAGCACCACCGGGTCGCCCTCGATGTCCCCGCCCCGGAGGTTCAGCAGCCAGGCGATGTCGTCTAAGCTGGTCAGCAGGAAGAGGTCGGCGCTGTCGGCGGCCATGGCCTCCCGGACCCGCTCCAGCTTGTCCCACCGGGCTTCACCGGCCAGCTCTTCCGGCAGCAGCCAGGCGGGCTGGGCGGACAGGGGAGGCCGGTCGGGCCAGATCTCCCCCACCAGGTCCAGGCGGTCGTTGATCCGGGCGCCCCGGTTTTTGGCCATGCGGTAGTACAGCTGCCCGGCCCGGGCATTGACGCAGCGGCCGTCGAAGCCTAACGTCTGCTCTGCCTGGAGGCTGCTGTTCAGGAAAGCCTCCAGGCTGGGCACCCCCGGCTCCCCCATTTTCATGAGGCGGATGCCGGAGTCCTTCAGCTGCTCCTCTGCCTGGAGGAAGTAGCGGCCGTCGGTCCACAGTCCGGCCCACTGGGGAAAGACCAGCAGGGTCCCGGCGGAGCCGGTGAAGCCGGAGATGTAGCGGCGGCAGGTGAAATAGTCGCCCACGTATTCGCTGCCGTGGAAATCCTCGGTGGGGATCAGGTAGGCGTCGATCTTGTGCTCGGCCATCAGATCCCGCAGGGCTTGCAATTGTTGTCTCATGGATATCACCCTTCCATCATAACGGAGAAATATTAAAAAAGCATAACGTTCCCGTAAAAAATTCAGAAATTTCGGATTTTCGAAAATCGTGCCTCCCGGCGGAGGGCAGCGGTATCCTGCCGGGGGAGTGCCGTTTTTCCCACGGTATTGGTCCTGTTGTCGGCAGACTGTCCATGGCGCGCCCACTGGCTGGGCGCGCGGGGACGGGGAGAGTATCGCGGCGTGAAGGAGAGGTACAGCCCAAAGCCTCCCTCAAAGAGGGAGCCTTTTGTGTGGGTGGAGACCGGGAAGGCAGAGCGCATCACAGGATCAGCCCGAAGTGTCTGCCCAGGAAGATCCACAGGGTCAGGGTGAAGGCACTGCACACGGTGGTGAGCACCACCACGCTGGCGGTGAGGGTCCCCTCGTGGCCCAGATTTTTGGCCATGATGTAGCAGGTGGGGGTGGAGGTGGAGCCAAGCATGACGATGAGGGCCACCAGCTTGGAATCCGTGAAGCCGCAGGCCACTGCCAGGGGCAGGAAGAGGGCCGGCAGCAGCAGGAGCTTGATAAAGGCCGCCACAGCCGACAGGCGGAGCTTCCCCAGGGCCCGTCGGCCCTGGAAGGATGCCCCCAGGGACAGGAGGGCCAGGGGCGTTGCCAGCCGGGCCAGCAGGTCCAGGGTGCTGTCCAGAATGGGCGGGAACTCGTTCAGGCCGCACAGGGAGGGGATGACCCCCAGCAGGATGCCCAGGATGATGGGGTTCGTGAGAATGCCCTTCCCGGCGTGGCGGAGCCGGTGGCCCAGGCTGCCGCCGGCGGCGGGGCCCTCGATGGTGAGCACCAGCACGGCGTAGATGTTGAAGAGGGGCACGCTGCCCACGATCATCAGGGGGGCCATGCCGGTGGTGCCGTAGATCCCCAGGATGATGGCACAGCCCAGGATGGCTGCGCTGGACCGGTAGGACACCTGGACGAACTCGCCCACCAGGGTCTTGTCCGGCAGGAAGTGCCGGGCCAGCCCCCACAGGGTAAAGAAGACCACCGTGGTCACCCCGGCGCAGAAGAGCACATAGGGCAGGTCGAAGGTCTCCCGCAGGTGGGTGGTGGCCATGTCCCGGAAGAGCATCACCGGCAGGGCCACGGTGAAGACGAACTTATCGCTGACCTTGCAGAAGGACTCGTTCAGCAGACCCATCCGCCGGAAGAGCCAGCCCAGGACCATGAGCAGAAAAACCGGGGCGGTCGCCCGGATGCTGAAAAGAAAGCTGTCCAAAAGACACCTCCGTTGATAGATTATCTTGCGTTTGTCAAAAAACGGGGACCGTGCCCACCGGCTGGGCGCGCGGGAGCGTGGTCGATATCCCGTGGGGGATATATTAATTATATTGTATCGTCCTGCGGGCGCAGGCTGCGGGTGGGACCAGTATACCATGTTTCCCGCGGAAAGGGAAGGAAGGGGACGGCGGGGGTTGCAGAGAAAAATTTTTGTGCTATAATAGGCGGAAACTAATGGACTTATAAGGAGGAGACCCAATGATCGAAACTGTGACCATCGTAGGGGCCGGAGGCATGGGCACCGTCGTGGGCGATGCCATCGTCCGGGGACTGGGGGCAGACCGGGTCTGCTTCCTGGCTGACGGCCCCCGCCTGGCCCGCTGCCAGGCTCAGGATATCATCTATAACGGCGAGCCCTGCCGCTTCCGCTTCTGCGACAGGAGCCAGGCCCAGCCCGCCGATCTGCTCATCTTTGCCGTGAAGGCCCCCGCCCTGGAGGAGGCCATGGACCTGGCGGCCTCCAGCGTCGGCCCGGACACGGTGATCCTCTCCCTGCTCAACGGCATCAGCAGCGAGGAGACCCTGGCCCAGCGGTTCGGCTGGGAGAAGGTCCTCTACACCGTCACCCAGGGCATGGACCCGGTGCGGGACGGGAACGTCATCGTGCGCCGGGGCACCGGCGCCATGTTCGTGGGCCTGCCCCAGGAGGACTACTTCGACCGGGGCGAAAAGCTGGACGAGACCGTGGACTTCCTGGCCCGGATGGGCCTGCCCGTCCACAGGGAGGAGGACATCCTCCACCGGATGTGGTGCAAGTTCATGCTGAACGTGGGGGTCAACCAGGTCTGTATGGCCGAGGAGCTGGACTACGGAGGCGTGCAGCAGCCCGGTCCCGCCCGGGACCTGATGATCGCCGCCATGAACGAGGTGCGGAAGATCAGCGCCTGCCAGGGGGTCCTGCTGACCCGCCAGGACCTGGAGGACTACTTAGCCGTCATGGACGGCCTGTCCCCGGACTCCATGCCCTCCATGCGCCAGGACGGCCTGGCCCACCGGAAGACGGAGGTGGAGCTGTTCGCTGGCACGGTCCGGTCCCTGGCCGCCCGTTACGGGATGCAGGTCCCGGCCAATGAAACACTTTATCAGAAAATCGTGGCCATGGAAACAAATTGGTGAACGGGCCATTGACAAGCTCGACAAAAAAACAGCGGCAAAAAAGAACCAAAATGACAAATCACAGAAAATGAAAAAAACGATTGACAGCCCCCGGTGGAAGTGCTATCTTTTTACCAAAGAAGAAGACTTCCCATCGGGAAGGGTACAGTGAGGCCAATGCTATGAACGTGTTTTTTGCTGAACTGAATATCATGGCTGTCAGCATTATTGAGGTGCTACTGGGTGACGTATCCGTAGTAGTACCGGGATAATGCTAAATGTTATGTCCAGAACAAGCAAGCAACACGCAGATCATATCCGTTGACAAAACGCAAGTAGACCCATCCTAAGCGTCATCGGGGAGATTCTCAACATTACGATTTGCGGAGAACTTACAAGCTCTTTGGTTTTAATGTTTAGCATGAAAACCAAGGAGCTTTCTTGTTTTTCCGAAGGAATCTGTTCCAGAGAATAAGGAGGAGGAAACAGTATGGAAATGACTGGCGCCAAGATCTTGTTGGAATGTTTGCTGGAGCAGGGAGTCGACACCGTGTTCGGCTATCCCGGCGGCACCATTCTGAATGTTTACGATGAGCTGTATCACTACAGAGATCGGATCACCCACATCCTCACCGCCCACGAGCAGGGCGCATCCCACGCAGCAGACGGCTATGCCCGTTCCACCGGCAAGGTGGGTGTCTGCCTGGCCACCTCTGGCCCCGGTGCGACCAACCTGACCACCGGCATCGCCACCGCCTACATGGATTCTTCCCCCGTTGTCTTTATCACCTGCAACGTGCCCCAGGCCCTCATCGGCAAGGACGCCTTCCAGGAAGTGGACATCACCGGCATCGCCATGCCCATCACCAAGAGCACCTACCTGGTCCGCGACCCCGCCGACCTGGCTGACACCGTCCGCGAGGCCTTCGCCCTGGCCCGCTCCGGCCGTCCCGGCCCCGTCCTCATCGACATCGTGAAGGACGTCACCGCCTCCAAGGCAGAGTATGAA
>CAYNZG010000024.1:0-11763 GCA_964401525.1 uncultured Ruminiclostridium sp. | reverse complement strand
TGGTGGGAACAACAGGGCTCGAACCTGTGACCCCATGCTTGTAAGGCATGTGCTCTCCCAGCTGAGCTATGCTCCCGGATTGCCCGGAGTATTCCCCAGGCGCGAGACATATAATAGCAAATCTTTCCCCATTTGTCAATCGAAAAATGCAATTTTTTTCAAACTTTTCTCTCCGTGCCGCCCGGGGAAAAACCAGGTTGCCCTTTCTCCCCCCTGGGTAGTATAATAAAGGAGACTTTATTTCCCGGGAGGGATCGCTTATGCTGCTGAATGTATTGGCCGTGGGAGACGTGGTGTCCGAGCTGGGGCTGGACTGCCTCCACCACCACCTGCGGGCACTGAAAAAGGAACACGATGTCCACTTCACCATCGTCAACGGAGAGAACGCCGCCGGGCTGGGCCTGCTGCCCCGCCACGCAGACGAGATCTTCGACGCTGGGGCGGATGTCATCACCCTGGGCAACCACACCTGGGGCAAGATGCAGATCGCCGACTATCTGGAGGAGAACCCCTATATCCTTCGTCCGGCCAACTACGCCCCCGGTCTGCCCGGCCGGGGCTTTGGGATCTATGAGGGTCCCCGGGGCCTGAAGATCGGGGTCCTGGACCTCATGGGCCGCTTTGAGCTGGACTGCCACCTGTCCTCCCCCTTCTTCCTGGCCGACCGGCTTCTGAAAGAGGACCTGGCCCAGGCCGACGTGGTCCTGGTGGAGTTCCACGCCGAGGCCACCAGCGAGAAGGGGGCCATGGGCTGGTATCTGGACGGCAGGGTCCAGGCGGTATGGGGCACCCACACCCATGTGCCCACCGCCGACGGCCAGGTGCTGCCCAAGGGGACGGGCTTCCTCACGGACCTGGGCATGACCGGCCCGGCCCGCTCCATCTTAGGGGTGAAGCCGGAGAACTCCGTGAACCGCTTCCTGGGGGGCCTGCCCCGGAAGTATGAGGCGGCCCGGGGCCCCGGCAAGCTCAACGCCGCCCTTTTCACCATCGACACCGACACCGGCCGCTGCGTCAGCGTCACCCGCTGTGACCGCTTCGACTGAGCGCCGCCGAAAGGAGGAACCGGATGCTGACCTTTCTGCACGCCGCTGACCTTCACCTGGACTCCCCCTTCCGCGCCCTCTCCCCGGAGCAGGCGGCGGAGCGGCGGGAGGAGCAGCGGCAGCTTTTGACCCGTCTGGCCGCCACTGCCCAGGAGGTCCGGGCGGACCTGGTCTTTCTGGCCGGGGACCTGTTCGACAGCCAGCGGGCCAGACCGGAGACGGTGCAGCTGCTCTATCAGGTCCTGGAGGAGCTGGAGGCCGAGGTCTTTCTGTCCCCCGGCAACCACGATCCCTGGTCCCCCACCTCCCCCTACGGGCGGCTGACCTGGCCGGACCATGTGCACATCTTCACCACCCCCGCTCCCCAGCGGGTGGAGCTGCCCCGGCTGGGGGCGGTGGTCTACGGCAGCGCCTTCACCTCGGCCTACCGGATGGACAGCCCCCTGGAGGGCCTCTCCGGGGAGGAGGAGGGGCTGGTCCGCTTCGGCTGCTTCCACGGGGACCCCACCACCCCCCACAGCCGCTACGGCCCCATCACCACCCGGCAGATCGCGGCCTCCGGCCTGGACTACCTGGCCTTGGGCCACATCCACGGGGCCAGCGGCCTGAAGAAGGCCGGGGACACCTGGTACGCCTGGCCGGGCTGCCCTGAGGGCCGGGGCTTTGACGAGACCGGGGACAAGGGCATCTACCTGGGCGAGGCGGACCGGGGCCAGATGAAGCTGGACTTCCTGCCCCTGGCCGGCCGCCGCTATCTGGCCCCCCGGCTGGACATCACCGGCCAGGATCCCGCCCGGGCTTTGCAGACCCTCATGGCCGCCAGCGACCCCCAGGACATCCTGCGGATCATCCTGACGGGGGAACGGGACCCGGAGAACGAGCCGGATCTGGCCACCCTCACGGCCTTGGCCTCCACCTATTTTTACAGCGCAGACCTGGTGGATGAGACCTCCCTCAGCCGGTCCCTGTGGGCCAGAGCCGGGGAGGACACCCTCACCGGCCGCTTCCTGCGGGTCATGGCCGGTCGCATGGAGGCGGCCGCCCCGGAGGAGAAGACCCGGCTGGAACGGGCGGTCCGCTTTGGTCTGGCCGCCCTGGAGGGAAGGGAGGAGCCGCGATGAAGCTCATCCAGATGACAGCTACCTTCGGCTGCTTACAGAACGAGACCCTGCACCTGGACGAGGGCATGACCCTCCTCCACGCTCCCAACGGGGCGGGGAAGTCCACCTGGTGCGCCTTCCTGCGGACCATGCTCTACGGGCTGGACACCCGCCAGCGGGACCGGAAAGGGGTCTTGGCCGACAAAAATCGCTACCGCCCCTGGAGCGGCGCGCCCATGGAGGGGCTGCTGGTCTGCCGTTGGGGGGACAAGATCTTAGAGATCCGCCGGACCTCCGCCGGAGGGGTCCCCATGGGGGATTTCTCTGCTGTGGATCAGGCCACCGGCCTGCCGGAGCCGGGCCTCACCGCCGACAACGTGGGGGAGGTCCTCACCGGGGTGGGCCGGGAGGTCTTCGACCGCTCCGTCTTCCTGCGGCAGTCTGACCTGGCCGTCACCCAGAGCCGGGAGCTGGAGAAGCGTCTGGCCGCTTTGGTCTCCGCCGGGGAGGAGGACGTGTCCTGGTCCGAGGCCGACGGACGGCTGCGGACCTGGCAGCACCGCCGCCGCTACCACAAGACCGGCCTGCTGCCCCAGCTGGAACAGGAGGAGGCGGACCTGCTGGCCCGCCAGCGGCAGACCGCCGGATTGCGCCAGGAACTGGCCCAGGCTCAGGCCCGGGTGGAGACCCTCCGCCGCCAGAAGGCCCACTGGGACGACCACCTGGACCGGGAGACCCGCCAGCGGCAGGCAGAGGACCAGCGGCGCTGCGCCGAGGCCGAGGCCCAGTGGGAGGCCGCCCGGCAGCGGCTCCGGGACCTGGACGCTCCGGCGGAGGAGCCGGAGGACGACGAGGAGGACTGGGGCCGGGAGATCCGGGAGGAGCTGCGGAGCCGCCGCCGTCTCATGACCGGCTTGGTGCTGGTGGTGACCCTCATCACCCTGGCCTGCGCCGCCCTGTACATCCTCCCGAACTATGTCGAACCCAATGTAGTGGGGTTCCCCCTGCGGATCCCCCGGTTGCCCCTGCCCTTCTACGGGGCGGTGGCCGGATGCCTGTGGCTGCTGGTGTTCGTGCTGACCCTGGTCAAGGGCCTCTGCGACCGCCGGAGCCGCCGGGAGCTGCATACCCTCCAGAGCCGCTGGGCAGCGGAGCGGGAGGACCGGGTCCGGCAGGCCCAGGCCCGGGAGACCGCCCTGGCCCAGGAGGCCCAGGCCCGACGGTATCTGGATGCCGTCCGCCGACAGGGGACCTCCGCCCAGCCCCTGCCCCCGGAGGCTGAGGCCTGCCGGGAGGGGCTGCACCGGGCGGAGCAGACCCTGGCCAACCTCCAGGGCCAGCTGGATGCCCTCGGGGACCCCACCCAGACCGATGCCCAACTGGACAGCCTGCGGGAGCGCATCGCCCGCCTCCAGGGGGACTATGATGCCATCGGCGTGGCCATGGAGGCCCTGCAGGAGGCCGACCGCCAGCTCCACGCCCGGGTCTCCCCCCGGCTCAGCCGCCGGGCCGGGGAATACTTCTCCCGGCTGACCCAGGGGCAGTACAGCCGGGTGGATCTGGACCGGAACATGGACCTGGTGGTCCGGGAGGCGGGGAGCCTGGCCGACCGCCCCCTGGGCAGCCTGAGCCAGGGCACCGCCGACCTGCTCTACCTGTCCCTCCGGTTGGCGGTGGCCGACCTGGCCCTGCCTGCGCCGGACCAGGTCCCCCTGATCCTGGACGACGCGCTGCTCACCCTGGACGACACCCGTCTGGCCCAGGTCCTGACCCTGCTCACGGAGCTGGCCGGGACCCGGCAGGTCCTCCTCTTCACCTGCCAGAGCCGGGAGAAGACCCAGCTCCGGGACCGGCAGTCAGTCCGGGTCATTTCCCTGGGCGGGTCTTGCCAAGGGACCGAAAGGGGAGTATAATATTACCCTGAATCCAACGACCCAAAGGAGGTCCTGACATGCCGGAAGACAACAAGCAGCAGGCCGCGCTCTCTCCGGAGCCCCTGCCCCCTGACCATACAGAAGACAAGACAGCCCCGGCGGAGGGGGAGACTGCCCCCGACGGGAAGGGCAAGAAAAAGAAGGAAAAGCTCAGCTTTGCCGCCAACTGCTGTGGCTGGCTCCAGGCCCTGTCCATGGCCTTAGTGATCCTGCTGGTGGTCTTCACCTTCTTTGGCCGGATCATCGGTGTGGACGGCTCCTCCATGTATCCCACCCTGGAGAACGGGGACCTGCTCTTCGTCCGCTGCCTGGGCTATGACCCGGAGCCGGGGGACATCGTGGTCCTGCACAAGGACTTCGGCAGCATCCACAGCCCCATCGTCAAGCGGGTGATCGCCGTGGGCGGTCAGACCGTGGAGATCGACTACAGCACCAGCACCGTCTATGTGGACGGGGAGCCGCTGGATGAACCCTACCGGAACGAGGAGATCATGAACCGGCCGGACAGCCCGGAGGAGCAGCAGACCTATTGGGAGGTCCCGGAGGGCTCCATCTTCGTCATGGGCGACAACCGCAACGCCTCCACCGACAGCCGCAACGCCCAGCTCAACGTGGTGGATGAGCGATATGTGATCGGCGAGGTCCTGTGCACCCTGTTCCCCATCCAGAGTGCCGGGACCGTGCAGTGAGGAAAGGAGGGATACCATGCGACTGGATAAATGGCTGAAGGTCTCCCGCCTCATCAAGCGCCGCACCGTGGCCAACGAGGCCTGTGACAACGAGCGCATCTCCGTCAATGGCCGGGTGGTGAAGGCCTCTTACGATGTCAAGGTGGGCGACAAGCTGGAGATCCGCTTCGGCGCCCGCACCGTTTCGGTGGAGGTCCTGTCCGTCACAGAGATGAAGGGCAAGGAGAACGCCGTGTTCATGTACAAAGAGATCGGATGAAAAACCGCCCGCAGCAGGGACGACCTGCTGCGGGCGGTTTTTGCTGTTTCGGCTCAGCCCTCAGGGTTGCTGAAGAAGAAGCCGAACTTGTCATACTGATATTCCAGGGCCTCGCTGAACCGCTCTGCTAAGTAGAGGTGGCGGGCAAAGGTCTTGCGGGGGTCCAGGCTCAGCCGGTGCATATGATAGGTGGGCACCCGGATGCTCCGCCACACCCCGTCCTCGTCGGGCTTGTGGCCGTTGATGAGGGCCTCGGTGGGGGGGAGGTACAGGGCCTTCATGACATACTGGCCCTGGCTGTCCTTGCCGTAGCCGATGATGGCGGCGTAGTCGAAGTCCACCACGTCGAACTGGTTGGCCTCGGCCTCGTCGAACTCCGCCTTCATCATGGGGAAGAAGAAGGTGCGGATGGCTACGGTCTGGTCCTTCAGATGGGTGAACTTCTGGTCCGGAGCTGCGGTGCTCTCGGCGAAGGGCACCCCGTCATAGCGGCTGAACTGGGCGGTGATCCGGGGCAGGCCCTTTTCGTCGGGCTCAGCCAGGGCGAAGGACACCTGGTAGTCCGAGTGGAAGTCGGTGTAGCAGTTCAGGCTCTCCACGGCCTGCTCCGCCAGAGCCAGACGGTGGGCGTTGTTGTTCTGATCCATGGTTTTCGTCTCCTTTATCGTCAGTTTGTGGGTGTGTCGGTTTGGCTATCGTAGACCAGGGACCAGACCAGACCGCCCCAGCGGTCCAGCAGGGCCTGGTCCTCCTCCGACGGCTCATAGGTGGGCAGGCCCGTCTCGTCCACGAACAGACCGTTGCGGGTCAGGAGCGCGGCGGGACTGAGGAGGTCCTGCATCCATTGGTAATAGTCGTTCAGGGGCAGCCCGGCCCGGACCAGGGTGTGCAACCCCAGGAAGGTGCAGCTCTCGGTGTGGTCCGGCTGGGCCTCTGTCTCGTAGTTGGTCCAGACTAAGTAGTCGGTGGAGAGGGACTCGGCCATGGCCTCGGCGGTGGAGGCCTCTCCCGCCGGGGGCAGGATGCCCAGCCGCTGGTAGAGGGAGTCCCCGGCGGCCAGGTTCAGGGAGGGCAGGTGGTCCCCCACGAACACCAGCATCACCGGGCGGTCCACCTGGGAGAAGTAGTCCACCAGCATCCCCAGGGAGGCATCTGCGTCGTGGAGGCCCATCACCAGGCTGTCCAGGATGGCCTGGTCCTCCTGGGTGAGGGCCTCGCACTGGGCGGGGTAGCCGGAGTGGGTGGGATACTTCCCGGCGAAGTAGGCCTGGTGGTTCTCCATGGACATCCCATAGAGGAAGCAGGGCTTGCCGGGGTCCCGGGCCTCATACCGGGCGATGATCTCCTGGGCGAAGACCGCGTCGGCGGCGTAGGTCCCGGCGGTCTCCGGGGGCGTGAGGAAGTCCTCTAAGAACAGGACCTCCTGGAACCCGATGAGCGGGTAGATGACATTCCGGTTGTAGAGGGTGTTGTTGTGGGAGTGGATGGCGGTGGTGGAGTAGCCCAGCTGCTCCAGCAGCCGGACGGTGGTGGGCAGCGAGGGATAGGTCCCCTCCTCTAAGGTGGAGAGGGTGTCGCCCTCCTTCAGCAGGTCCATGCTCAGGCCGGTGAACATCTCCATCTCCACCCAGCCGGTGCCGCCGCCGTAGGTGTTGGAGAGGAAGCGGCCGTTGGTGCAGGTCTCCGCCAGCCGGTGGAACACCGGCAGGGGGTCCTCGGCAAAGGTCAGCCCCTCCAGGCGGGTCACATCAAAGAAGCTCTCGGAGGTGACGAAGATCAGGTCTGGGGTTTCCTCCAGGGCCAGGTCCGGCCGGTCCTCTTGCAGCTCCTCCCGGAACTGGGCGGCCAGGGCCGCGGAATCCAGGTCGTTCCGGTCCCGGGCCACCTGGGCCCGCTGGCACCAGGCGGCGTAGAGGCCAAGGGGCACGCCCAGCTCCGCGTTGCGGTCCTCCTGATCCCGGCAGGGGTCGTTCAGCGCCAGGGCGGCGACCCGCATAGGGCCGGGGAAACAGGCGGAGACCAGCAGCGTCAGGGCGAAGACCCCCACCAGCAGACCCGGCTGCCGGGGCAGCTTCTCTCTGCTCTTCCGGCCCAGCCAGCCCAGTAGGACGAGGTACAGAAGGGCCAGGGCGATGGCGGTCCAGGCTGCCGGGGAGGGCATGAGCTGGGAGGAGGCATACCCGGCGATGTCCCCTAACCCGCCCACCAGGGAGAAGTCGCTGAGCTGCAGGGGGGCGGCGTTGATGTTCATTTTGATCCGGCTGATGTAGGTCAGGACCAGCATTACGATGGTCCCCGGGACGCAGGCCAGCAGGGGCCGCCGGAAGAAGCCGTACAGGGTCAGGCTCAGGCCGGAGAACAGGAGCCAGAACAGCCCCGCGGCGGCCAGGTGGCCCGCCAGCCAGGGGAAGGGGTCCAGCAGGCTGTTCAGCCAGATGACCTGGCAGAGGTATAGGATCACGATGGGGGCCAGCAGGACCGCCAGGAGCGCGGGGAGAAAGGATCGTTTCATGGTCGGTCTCCTTTACTTGCCCACGCAGAACCGCTGGAAGATGCGGCTGGTGATGTCCTCCCGGACGGTGGTGCCGGTCAGCTCGCCCAGAGCCTCCAGGGCACTCTCCACATCGGTCAGGAGCAGGTCCGGGGGGATGCCGCCGTCCAAGCCCTCCTGGGCACGGCGCAGGTCCTGGGCGGCCCGCTCCACGGCGGCGGCCTGGCGGGCGTTGGTGAGCAGGGCCTCGCCCGGGCGGTCGCTCCCCTGGGGGAAACGGGCGGCCACTAAGGCCCCCAGCTCCTCCAGCCCGGTCTGGGCCTTGGCGCTGACGGCGCACAAGGCGGGGAAGGTCTCGGCCAGGGCGGCCCGGTCCAGCACCTGGGGCAGGTCCGCTTTGTTCACGATGCACAGGCAGGCGGGAGCCGCCAGGGCCAGGTCCATGGCCTCCCGGTCCTCCTCGGTGAGGGGGGCGCTGCCGTCCAGCACCAGCAGGACCAGGTCTGCCTGGCGGGCGGCGGCGCGGCTCCGGTCCACGCCCAGCCGCTCCACCTCGTCCCCGGTCTCCCGGAGGCCGGCGGTGTCGATGAGGTTCAGCAGGATCCCGCCCACGGTGGCCTTGCCCTCGATGGTGTCCCGGGTGGTGCCGGGGACCTGGGTGACGATGGCCCGGTCATAGCCCATGAGGGCGTTGAGCAGGGAGGACTTCCCGGCGTTGGGGCGGCCCACGATGGCCGTGGGCACGCCGCTGACCAGCTGGCGGCCCCGGGCGTAGGTGGCCAGCAGGGCCTCGGTCTCGGCCAGGGCCGTCTCTAAGGCGGTCCGGATGGTCTCCGCCCGGAAGGGGTCGATGTCCTCGTCGGGGTAGTCCAGCACCGCATGGAAGTGGGCGGACAGGTCCACCAGCCCGTCGTAGAGGGCGGAGACCCGGCGGGAGAGGGTCCCGCCCAGGGTCCCGGCGGCCTGGCGGGCGGCGGCGGGGGTCTCCGCGTGGATGAGGTCGATGACCGCCTCGGCCTGGGTCAGGTCCAGCTTGCCGTTGAGAAAGGCCCGCTGGGTGAACTCCCCGGGCAGGGCCTGCCGGGCTCCGGCGGCGAACAGGGCCTCTAAGGCCAGGGCCTGGACCATGGGGGAGCCGTGGCTCTGGATCTCGGCGGTCTCCTCGCCGGTGTAGCTGTGGGGGGCGCGGCTGAGGAAGGCCAGGCCGTTGTCGATGACCTGCCCGGCCCGGTCCAGGATGGAGCCGTAGAGGAGCTGGCGGTCGGGGGCCTCCGGCAGGGGCGTCTTGCCTGCCGGACGGAAGACCTGGGCAGCAGCCCGGGCCGCGCCGGGACCGGACAGGCGCAGGATGCCCACCCCTCCGGCTCCGGGCGGGGTGGCCACGGCGGCAATGAGATCGGACATGGGGGTCCCTCCTTTGTTGAGGTGAAAAATTTCGTCATATCCACCGGAAAAACGGGGGTTGACAGGGGGATCCGACCCGGCTGGCGGGACTTTTCCCCAATGTGGAAAAGTGTGTGGAAAGTGTGCAAAACCTCTGAGCGCGTTCACTTTTTGAGAAAAACAGAAGAAAAAGTTTCCACGATTTCCACAGAGTTTTCCCCGAAAATTTTGCTGGCAGAACGCACAAAAGGAAAAAAGCAGGGGAACGGCGGCGGGGCCTCAGTCGGCGTAGGTCTCCACCGTCACGCCGGTGTAGTAGTGCTGGAGGATCTCCCGATAGGTGCTGCCCGCCTGGGCCATGGCGTTGGCCCCGTACTGGCTCATGCCCACCCCGTGGCCGAAGCCGGTCACCCGGAAGGTGACGCTGTCCGCCGTGGTCTCCACGGTGAAGGCGGCCGAGCGGAGGCCGAAGATCTGCCGGGCCTGGGGGCCGGTGACGGCCACCCCGCCGATGACGATGGTGTCCACGCTGCCGCCGGTGGTGCGGGAGATCTCCCCGAACCAGTTGGCGGGGTCGCCCTCTAACAGGGCCTCCGGCCGGGCGGCTAAGTAGGTGTCCTGGAACGCCTGGGCAGAGAAGGTGACCTCACTGTGGTAGTTGGGCACCTCCTCCCCCTCCGGGGAGGTGACGCTTTGCAGATAGGGCACGCTGTTGCCCCAGACAGCCACCGCGTCCTGGGTCCCCTCCCCGGAGGAGGAGTGGAACACGGCGGAGATGAGCTGGCCCTCATAGAGGATGACCTCGCCGTTGGTCTCGCCCACGGCTTGGGTGATCTTGTCGGTGTAGCGGTCGGCGTTGTCCCCCCAGTTGGCCTGGGCGGCGGACCGGGAGATCCAGGCCTGACAGCAGGCGTAGTCGGTGCACAGGTCCGCCTCCGGGTGGTTGGCGGCGTTGCCGGCCTTGTGGAGGGCGTAGGTCCGGGCGGCAACGGCCTGGGCCTTCAGGGCCTCCTCCGCAAAGGAGGCGGGCATCTCGGCGGCCACCACGCCCCATAAGTACTCGTTCAGGTCCATGGCCTGGACCTGGCCGTCCACCAGGATGTTCAGGGTCCGGCCGCTCTCCGGTAAGGTGAGGGCCTGGTGCTCCTCCTGGGGGGCGGGGTCTGTCTGGTCCTGCCGCAGCCCCAGGGGGATGAGGAACAGGACCACGGCCAGCAGCAGCGCGGCGGCGACGACTTTTTTCATAGCGGCCCCCTCCTTCGGGGCAGGTCATGGGCTGGGGGGCAGGGAAGTGGTCACGGACCCGTCCGCCGGGTCCAGCCCCCGCAGGGCGAACAGCTCCTCCACGGTGACAAAGGTATATCCCTGCTCCAGCAGGGCATCCACCGCCCGGAGGGCGGCCTGGACGGAGGTATCGTAGATGTCGTGGAGCAGCAGGATGGCCCCGTCCTCCGCCTGGTCCAGGCAGACCCGGAGGATGCGGTCGGGGTCCTGGTGTTTCCAGTCCTCGGTGTCCACGGACCAGCAGACAATGGGGGCCTGGGCGTTGGCCCGCAGGGTCTCGTCCGCGAAGCCGTAGGGGGGCCGGAGCATGAAGTCCGCCGGACCCACCAGCTCCGTGAGCAAGGCCCGGCAGGGGTCCAGCTGGGCCCGGATGGCCTCCGGCGTGCAGCCCCGGAGGCTGACATGGTCCCAGGTGTGCAGGCCGATCTGGTGGCCGTGGTCCGCCATGCGCACCACGGTCTCCCGGTGGGCCTCGATCTGGCTGCCGATGAGGAAAAAGGTGGCGTGTACGCCCCGCTCCGCCAGCCCCTCCAGCAGGGCCTCGGTGGTGCCCGGCCAGGGGCCGTCGTCAAAGGTCAGGGCCAGATAGCCCTTGCCGGTCCCTGCGGAGACCGGCTGCGCCTCCGTCTGCTCCGGCAGCAGCGCGGCGGCCAGGGCCAGGGTCAGCGCCGCCGCGGCTAAGGCAGTCAGCAGCCCTCGTTTCTTCATGGCCACCCCTCCTTCTCTGGGAGATAGTATGTCCCGGCGGCCGGAAAAATTGCAGCCGGGGCAGGGGTGGCCCGGTGGTTTTCTGTACCCTGTAGTATATCGTTTCCGCCGGGAGACTGTCAAGGGTCCCGGGGAGGGTGCAGGGGAGAAGCGCGGAGAAAAGCCATAACTTTTCCTTGCTTTTTCGACAAAAAGATAGTATTTTATAAAGTTAGAGCGTGTTTTTCAACACCGAGAGATCTGAACAAGAGAAAAAGGAGAATCGACTATGGCCAAAGAGAAAATCGTCCTGGGCACCCAGGCGATCTACGATGCCCGGACGCTGGGCAAGCCCAGAATGCTCATTCTTGGGCTCCAGCATATGTTCGCCATGTTCGGCGCAACGGTCCTGGTGCCCATCATCGTCAGCGGTACCTACGGTCTGCCCCTGAGCGTGCAGACCACCCTCTTCTTCGCGGGCATCGGCACCCTGCTGTTCCATGTCTGCACCAAGCTGCAAGTCCCCGCCTTCTTAGGCTCTTCCTTCGCCTTCCTGGGCGGCTTCCAGGCGGTCAGCCAGCTGGACAGCGGGATCTACGCCGACATGACCGGCGCGGAGAAGCTGCCCTATGCCACCGGCGGCATCGTGGTGGCGGGCCTGCTCTATCTGGTGGTGGCCCTGCTGTTCAAGGCCGTGGGTCCCAAGAAGGTCATGCGGTTCTTCCCGCCTATCGTGACCGGCCCCATGATCATCCTCATCGGCCTGTCCCTGTCTGCCAGTGCCGTGTCCAACGCCTCCACCTGCTGGCCCCTGGCCCTGCTGGCCATGGCGGTCATCGTGGCTGCTAACATCTGGGGCAAGGGCATGGTGAAGATCATCCCCATCCTGC
>CAYNZG010000023.1:10018-11991 GCA_964401525.1 uncultured Ruminiclostridium sp. | reverse complement strand
AGCTTTTCCAGGGCATCCCGCAGGTCGGGATACTTGGAGCCGTCCTCGGTGTAGATGCCGCAGTAGACCATGCTTCGGGCGGGACGGTAGCCGGGCAGAGGCTCTGCCGCCGGGGCGGAGACCACGGTGATGGTGTCGCCCACCTGGGTGTCCTTCACGTTCTTGATGGAGGCGGTCAGGTAGCCGACCTCACCGGCGGAAAGGGTCTTGCAGGGCTCTAACTTGGTGGGCAGCAGGTGGCCGATCTCCACCAGGCTGTACTCCGCCCCGGAGGCCATCATCCGCACAGTGTCCTCCAGACGGAGGGTGCCCTCCATGACCCGGAAGTAGACCACGACACCGCGGTATGCGTCATACTGGCTGTCGAAGATCAGGGCCTTGAAGGGGGCCTCGGGGTCACCCGTGGGGGCGGGAACATGGTGGACCACGTCTTCCAGTACGTCCTGGATGTTGATGCCCATTTTGGCGGAGATCTCCGGTGCGTCGGCGGCCTCCAGGCCGATGACGTTCTCCACCTCTTCCTTCACCCGCTTGGGGTCGGCGGCGGGCAGGTCGATCTTGTTCAGCACCGGGCGGATCTCCAGGTCGTGCTCCATGGCCAGGTAGGTGTTGGCCAGGGTCTGGGCCTCCACGCCCTGGGAGGCATCCACTACCAGCACTGCCCCTTCGCAGGCGGCCAGCGAGCGGGAGACCTCATAGTTAAAGTCCACGTGGCCGGGGGTGTCGATGAGGTTCAGGGTGTAGGTCTCCCCGTCCAGGGCGTTGTACTGGACGGTGACGGCGCGGGCCTTGATGGTGATGCCGCGCTCCCGCTCCAGGTCCATGTTGTCCAAGAGCTGGTTTTCCATCTCGCGCTCGCTGACGGCGTTGCACAGCTCCAGCAGGCGGTCGGCCAGCGTAGATTTACCGTGGTCGATGTGTGCGATGATAGAAAAGTTACGAATTTTAGTCTGGTCGGTCATAGGTCGCGCTCCTCCTTTGGAACCGGTATTCTATATAGTCCGTTCAGCGGCCGGGGTCCTTGCCCAGGTCCTTGCTGAGTTGGGTGGCCAGCCGCCGGAAGAGCAGGCTCAGCTCCGGCTCTCTCCGGCACGCCTCGGCGCAGGCCAGGCTCATGGCATCGGCGGCCCGCAGCAGGCTGGCCGGGTCGGCTTGGCTGCCACTCACCGTCTGTCCGCCCGCAGCAGACCGGTCCGTCGTCCGGCCCAGCAGATAATCGGCAGAGACCTGGTAGTAATCGCAGGCCCGGACCACAAAGGCCAGACCAGGCTCCCGAATTCCGTTTTCATAGTGGGACAGCAGGGCCTGGGAGACCCCCAGAGCCTGGGCAGCCAGCCGCTGGCTGATCCCCTTCTCGTGGCGCAGATGGGACAGCGCCTGGGAGAACATCGTGTGCATCGCTTCCCTCCTCCGGCCGCCCTCTTTTTCCGGGGCAGCCCGTCTGTTCACGGTTTCCTATTTTAACAGGTTGTATTATTATATCCTGTAAAATACCCGCTGTAAAGGTCTCCGGCAAGAATTTTTTTCAGGACTTCGACTGCCCTCCGCCCGATGGGGGAGGATGGGGCAAAATGTCTCAAATTTGCCCCCTTGACGGGTTCTCCCGGCCCGGCGTATCCTATCTCTGTCATTAATTTGTAACTATTCTGTTCCAGTTTCGTCATTGGAACGGCCGCAGAAAGGAGAGGTCCCTTGGAGCATCACACCAAACCCAGTGCAGCCGGGCGGCGCGGCCCGGCCTCCCCGCCTCTGCCGGAGGAGTACTTCTGTCCCCTTCCCAGCCCGGACCCTGTCCCGCCTGGGGTCATCTGTCGGACTGGACGGCGGCGGGTGACCGCCGGGGCCCTGCTGGTCCTGGCGGGGCTGACCGCCGCCGGAGCCATGGTGGTCTCCACCTGCACCCTGTGCTACGCGGTCGCCCCGGAGGGGTCTCCGCCCCTGGCCTTCGTCTCCCGGGCGGAGACCTACACCCA
>CAYNZG010000023.1:0-9918 GCA_964401525.1 uncultured Ruminiclostridium sp. | reverse complement strand
GGACGACTATGCCTATGAGCAGCCCGCCCAGGTCAGCCTGACCATCGCCCCCCGGAGGGGTCTCCGCCCCTGGCCTTCGTCTCCCGGGCGGAGACCTACACCCAGGCGGTCTGCCAGGTGGAGGAACAGGTCTCCGCCATTTTAGAGGACGACTATGCCTATGAGCAGCCCGCCCAGGTCAGCCTGACCATCGCCCCCCGGGAGCGGGTCCAGACCTCCCAGGAGCTGGCTGACAGCCTCATGGAGACGGTGGAGCAGGTCCGGTCGGCCTGGGTCCTCACGGTGGACGGGTCCCCTGCCGGGGCCTGCGCCGACCGGGAGAGCATCGACCGGGCCCTGGCCCAGGCAGAGACCCGCTACGCCACCGCAGACACCACCGCTGTCACCTGTCTGAGTCAGGTGGCGGTGACGGAGGACTATCTCCCCGCCGAGGAGCCGCTGCTCACCGCCGACGACCTCACCGCCCGCCTGCTGGAGGCGGGGAAGAACGGCCCTCTGCTGCAGGTGGAGACCGTGGAGGAGACTACCTACACCCAGCTCCTCCCGGCTCCGGTCCAGGAAGAGGAGACCGCCGACCTGATCCTGGGCCAGCGAGCCACCCTGGCGGAGGGGTCCGACGGCCAGGAGGTCCGCACCGACCGGGTCACCTACCGCTGCGGCGTGGAGGTCGCCCGGGAGAACCTGGCGGCGGAGACCTGCGTGGCACCGGTGCCCACCCGGGTGGGCGTGGGCACGGCCCAGGGAGCTGAAGCCGCCCAGGGCCGCTTTCTCTGGCCGGTGACCGGGCGGATCACCTCTCCCTTCGGTCCTCGTTATCTCTTTGGTACCTATGGCTTCCACACCGGCATCGACATTGCCAACGCCGCCGGGATGCCGCTCCAGGCATCCGCCGCCGGAACGGTCCGGTTCGCCGGGGCCAAGGGGTCCTATGGCAACCTGGTGCAGGTGGACCACGGCAACGGCTTCGTCACCTATTACGCCCACTGCGCTCAGCTCCTGGTGGAGGAGGGGGAGGCTGTGGAGCAGGGGCAGCCGGTGGCTCTGCTGGGGTCCACGGGGCGGTCCACCGGCCCCCACTGTCACTTCGAGATCCGCTGGCAGGAGGAGCCCATCGACCCGGCTCTCTGCCTGCCGGAACTATCCTGAATGTATTTTGTTTCTGCCAGACGGACGTTTGTGCCGCCTGGCAATTTTTGCATAACAAAAAGATGATACCTGCATATTTGCGGATATTTTACAAAAAACGGTTTTCTGCAAGAATAATTTCTTTCATTATTTGTTTCTGTTCTGCTTTTGCAACTTTCACTTCTGTTTTCTGAAGAAAAGTTTTTAAACATTTTGTATATACTCAATAGATTGACCTTTTGCGTCGATTCGGGTATCGTGTGGGACATTGTTAGCCGGGTCGCCGCCCAGAGCGGTCAGGCCCGGGGTCCGGTTTCTATTGTTCCATCACTGTATTACTTTCATCATTTTTAGGAGGTTCCTATGCTCCCTGTAAATCCTGAAGCAATCGGCGTTTTTGGACTTTTCGCAACGGTCATCTGTTTCGGTCTGGAACAGGTCGGCGTCGGCGTCAAGGGCGCCGACCACGCCAAGCTCACCCGCTCCCTGGGCTACATCGCTATCCTCTTCGGCGGTGTCTGCCAGCTCTACACCGCCCTGAGCATGTATCTGTTCAGCGCAGGCGGCGACCACAGCAAGTATCTGGGCACTGTTTTCGGCTTCTTCGGCCTGTTCTGGATCCTGGTGGGTCTCTTCTTCCTGAAGGGCGGCGACAAGAAGGTCATGGCACACTTCTTCGCCTGCGGCCTGATCCTGGTCATCCTCTTCACCATCCGCGCCTTCGCGGACGGCCTCATCTGGCCCCTGGGCATCGACCTGGTGGTCATCGACGTTCTGCTGATCACCCTGGTGTTCGGCTGGTACACGGAGAGTCCCAAGCTGGGCAAGCTGGCCGGTGTCTGCAACCTGGTCATCGGCTTCGTCTCCTTCTTCCTGCTGTATCCCCACGTGCTGGGCTGATCCCAATCGCACCGTTCCCTTTTATAAAATAGAACCATAGAAATAGAATACCGGCTCAATAGAACATGGCCCGGACCGTCCTGCGACGGTCCGGGCCATTTTTTAGATGATCCAGCGAGGGGCCGATGCCCTCATCCTATCTCCCTTACGGGTCCTTTCCCGCGTTCCGGAGAGGTTCTTACTTTGCTTTTTCGGGGAACAGCCCCTCCTCCCGGAGCTTGGCGGCGATGTAGGCGTAGCTCTCCGCGCCGTTGTGGGGGAGCAGACAGTAGGAGCAGTCCTTTACCCCGTTTCGCATCACGAAGCCGCCGCCGCACTGGGGCGCCCGGTACAGGGGGCAGTAGCAGAAGAGGCAGTTGAACTCTTCCTCCAGCACGTCCTTGTGGCAGGGGAAGTGTTCGCACTCCCGGTTCTGGAACCAGGTGTAGTGCCGTCCGGTGAGATCCATGGCCATGGTAGGTCCTCCTTTTCAATGGGAAAAATCCCCCGCCGGGGACCGGCAGGGGATGGTGCAGATCATTTCGTGCTGCGTCCGGCAGCGGTCTCCAGCACCTTCCGGTCGGCCCGGTGATGCTCGATGGGTTTCCACTGGACCTTGGTGAACAGAGCCACCACGGAAATGGGGATGTAGGTGAGCATGAACAGGGGGAAGGTGAAGGTATACAGGATCTTCTTGCCGGTGGAGGTGTAGATGTTGTCCCACTCGGTCACCGTGGTGAAGAGCCCGATGATGTACAGGGTCTGGTACATGGCAAACAGCGTCCGGAAGATGTAGGCCAGGCAGGGCCCGATGGGGATGCCCTCCACGGCGGTCACCGAAGCCACCACCAGGTAGCTCACGATGAGGAAGACCGTCAGGACGAAGGCCGGCAGAACGGTCATGCTCATGTCGTAGCAGGAGAAGCTCCCCTTGCCCGCGCCCTTCAGCAGCTTCAGGCCGTACTTCTGGAAGACCTGCAGGTAGCCCTTGGCCCAGCGCATCCGCTGCCGCCAGGACTGGCGGAAGGTCACCGGCTGCTCGTCATAGAGGATGGCCCCGGCGCAGAAGCCGATCTTCCGGCCCCGGGTGATGTGGTGGACGGAGAACTCGATGTCCTCGGTGAGCAGGTGGAACTTCCAGCCGCCGGTGCTCTCCAGGACCTCCCGGCTGAAGAAGAAGCCAGTGCCGGAGACGGCGCAGCTGGTGTTCATCAGCATCCGGGCGTTGTTCAGATAGCGAGATTCCCGGATGAACCACAGGGCGTATCCGGCGGAGATCCAGTTGTCCCCGTAGTTCTTGGAGTTGCGGTAGCTGGTGAGGACCTCGTACCCGTCGCAGTAGGACTGGTTCATGGCCTCGATGAAGTGGCGGTCCAGGACATTGTCTGCGTCGAAGACGAAGAACCCGTCAAAGGTCTCGGGGTAGTCCTCCTCGATGTGCTCGATGAGGCGCTCCAGGGCGTAGCCCTTGCCCACCAGCTCCTTGTTGAAGCGGGTGTAGACCACGGCGCCTTCGGCCCGGGCCACGTCGGCTGTGTGGTCGGTGCAGTTGTCCGCCATGACAAAGGTGGTGATAAGGCTTTGATCATAGGTCTGGTGCCGGATGCTCTCCAGCAGGTCCGGGATGACCGCCTCCTCGTTGCGGGCGCAGATGAGGATGGCGAACCGGTGCGGGGTGACATTCTTGTGGGGCTTTTCCTTCCGCAGGAAGGGGACCGCCATATAGAACATCTGGTAGGCGTAGCAGGCCACGAACAGCACGGCTACGACCGCATTCACTGTCAATAGAATTTCCATAACATTCCTTACCTTCTTGATGGTCACTGTGACAGGGGACATGGGGTCATCCCAGGGCGGAGGCTCTCTGTCTGCCTCAGGCCCTGTGGTTTCTGGACTTTCCCCACGATACAGTCCCTTCATTGTACAACTTCTTTACAAAAAGTCAATTAAATTTTTCTTAATTTTACCCACCTGTGGAACAGGTCCCGGTTTTCTTCCGACGAACACCGAAAATTCCCTTGACAACCCTGGATGGATATGGTAGACTGTGCCCGTAGTTAGCTATAGCTAACCGATGATCCGAAGAAATTTTGATACTATTTTGTACATAATAAAAGAGATCCGACGGCGTCCTGCGGGACGCTAACATACGACCCAATAGTTAGCGAAAGCTAACCGATAGAAAGGAGCTTTTCATGAGTGTTGTCATCCTGGGTGGAAACGAATGTATGGTCCGCCAGTATAAAGATCTGTGCCGCGAGTTCCAGTGCTCTGCCAAAGTCATCGCCAAGATGGGCGGCACCCTGAAGAACCGCCTGGGCAGCCCCGACCTGCTGGTGATGTTCACCGACACCCTTTCCCATAAAATGATGCGCTGCGCCCTCAGCGAGACCAAGGGCCAGAAGCTGACCATCGCCCGGTCCAAGTCCAGTTCCATGGCTGCCCTGCGGAACATCCTGGAGACCCACGCAAACTGAGGAGCTGCCCATGTCTGTGGACTATATCATCCGCCATGCCGCGCCCACCCTGGCGGGCCTGAAGACCGGCAATCTGTTTCCCTGCGCCTTTCAGGACCGGACCCGCTTCTTTCGGACCCTGCAGGAGACCAACCGGGTCCTGGTGCCCCGGGGCCTGCGGCTGCTGCCCCTGCGGTTGGAGGAATCCAGGGCGTTGCTCTATCTCTTCCGGCCCAGCGACCTCACCCGGGACCTGTCTCAGGCAGAGGCCCGGGACATCCTCTGGCAGGCGGGCTATGAAGACACTGGCTACCGGACCTGCCTGCGGGAGCTGACCCGCCGTCTGCGTGCCAGGGAGGACTTCCCCCACGAGATCGGCCTCTTTCTGGGGTATCCCCCGGAGGACGTTCAGGGATTCATCCGCCACGGGGGCAAGTGCTCCAAGTGCTCCGGCTGCTGGAAGGTCTACGGCGATGAGGAGGCCGCCCGGGAACGCTTCGCCGCCTATAAGACCTGCACGGCCCACTACTGCCGTCTCCACGAAAAGGGCGCGACCTTAGAGCACCTGGCGGTGGAGAGCTGAATATGATCGAAAACCACTCCCTTCCGGGAGTGGTTTTTCTTTTCCTTGCGCTTATTGAAACACCACCATGGCACCCACTGCGTTGTAAATAATATGCAGAACGATGGAACCCCACAGGCAGTTCGTCCGCTTGTACACCCCGTCGCACAAGCCATGCAGAATCAGCAGCAGGACCACATAGACGCCGGACAAGCTCCCCAGGGAGACGGTCCCGGAGACTATCCACCGCACAGGATAGTGGATGGACAGGAAGAACAGGGCGTTCACTGCCGAGGCCAGCCAGGGGATGCGGATGGCTCCGGCCAGTCGTGTCTGGATATATCCGCGGAACAGGATCTCTTCCTCCACGGCGCAGACGATGAACAGGAGCCAGGGCAGCAGCGCGGGGCACAGGGCCGAGAGGGCTGCGCCCTTGGGCCAAGTCAGCACCGTTTGCAGGCCCAGCAGCAAGACTCCGCCCAGGATGCCCAGCAGGATGCTGCCCTTGGCGTTTCCGGTGGTGATGCCGATGCTGCCCCACCTTTCCTTTGACGCGACCATGTAGACCAGGCATACCGCCAGGACAAGCAGGGAGATCCAAAGCTGGGAGAAATTTAAAAGGGACGCGCTGAGATCGGTGGTGTACAGCCATCCCTGAAAAAAGCAGCTGCCCATGATAAGACCGTAGGCCGCCAGGGCCTTGATGCCATCCCGCCGACCAAAGCGTCCCAAATTGTCCCGATAGGCTTCGTGGATCCAGCGCATAGGGCGTTTCCTCCTTTTATGTTCCTATTTTTCTGGCCTGTATTATATCATAACCCCTTTTTTCGTCCACCCCCTTGACAAACGGCTGTTTTGTGTTATTGTATTAAGTGGTTAGTACAACGATACAAGGAGGGATGCAAATGCCCTGGGAATTTCGGCCTGACCTGCCTATCTACACCCAATTGGTGACCCAGCTCCAGCAGCGGATCGTCACCGGCCACCTGGCCCCGGGAGACCGGCTCGCCTCGGTGCGGGACCTGGCCGCCGAGGCAGGGGTCAACCCCAACACCATGCAGCGGGCCCTGGCGGAGCTGGAGCGGCAGGGCCTGGTATACAGCCAGCGGACGGCCGGACGCTTCGTCACCGAGGATGCCGCCGCCATCCGGGCCTCCCGGGAGGAGATGGCCCGGACCCAGCTCCGGGAGTTCTTAGCCGCCATGGCCCAACTGGGCTTCTCCCGGGAGGAGACCCTGTCCCTGATTCAAACGGAAGGAGAAACGCTATGAGTATTTTAGACTGTCACGGACTGGTCAAGCGCTATGGAGCGGTCCCCGCCCTGAACGGGGTGGACCTGACCATCCAGCCCGGCCGCATCGTGGGCCTGCTGGGCCCCAACGGCTCCGGCAAGACCACCCTCATCAAGCTGGCCAACGGCCTTTTGGTCCCCACCGCCGGAGAGATCCTCATCGACGGCAAGGCCCCCGGCAAGGAGAGCCGCGCCGCCGTGTCCTACCTGCCCGAGCGCAACAGCCTGCCCCTGTGGATGACCATCCAGCAGCTCCAGAACTTTTACGCCGATTTCTATGGGGACTTCCAGGCCGACCGCTGCCGGGAGATGCTGGACCGACTGGAGCTGCACCCCACCCAGAAGCTCAAGCAGCTCTCCAAGGGCAACCGGGAGAAGGTCCAGCTCATCCTGACCATGAGCCGCAAGGCCAAGCTCTACCTGCTGGATGAGCCCATCGGGGGCGTGGATCCCGCCGCCCGGGACTATATCTTAGACACCATCATCCGCAACTATGACCCTGACGCTGCCGTCATCATCTCCACCCACCTGATCGCCGACGTGGAGCAGGTCCTGGACGAGGTCGTGTTCATCGACCGGGGCCAGATCCGCCTCCACAACACGGTGGACGAGATCCGGGCGGAAAACGGTGTCAGCGTGGACGCACTGTTCCGGGAGGTATACAAATGCTGAGAAAACTGTTGAAACACGAGCTGCGGGCCACCGCCCGCTGGATGCTCCCCCTGTACCTGATCGTTCTCATCCTGTCTGTGGGGGCCCGGTTCTCCACCGCCTGGCTGGACACTGCCCCGGACCTGCCGCCGGTTCTGGCCGGGCTGCTGAACGCAGTCAGCGTCGTGGTGGTCATGGGCTTTTCCCTGGGCCTCATCGCCGTCTTTGCCGCTGCCCTGATCCTGATGATCCAGCGGTTCCGGTCGAACCTGCTGGGGGACGAGGGCTATGTGATGTTCACCCTACCCGTGTCGGCCCACCAGCTGGTCTGGTCCAAGCTGCTGGTCTCCACCCTGTGGTTCGCCGGGGCGGCCGTCGTGGATGTCCTGGCCATGCTGATCCTAGTGCTGAACCGTGCCTTCTTCCTGGACCTGCAGGAGCTGTTCCCCGCCCTGATGCAGTACTTCAACAGCTACTACGCCGCCCACGGGACCCTGATCGCGGTGGAGTTCCTCCTCCTGTGCGTGGTCATCTCCTTTGCGCTGTGCCTGATCTTCTATGCGCCCCTGGCTATCGGTCACAGCTTCGACAAGCATAAGATGCTCCTGTCGGTGGTCTTCTTCGTGGTCATCCAGATCGCCATCGACCTGGTCGGCAGCACTTTGCTCCTGGTGTCCTCCGCGGGACTGGACCACTTTGGCGATTTCCTGGCCGCCCAGTCTCCGATGGCAGCCACCCACGCCGCCCTGTGGGTCGGCATCCTGATGACGGCGGTCTACGCGGCGGTGCTGTATGGCATCGACCACTGGATGCTCAGCAAGCGGCTGAATTTGGAGTGAGTCCTCGCCCTTGACATCTTCCGGCAAATTTGATACAGTCGATTCCTATGAGATCTTCCCGGAAGAGAGGCCAAACCATGACCATCCTGACTGTATTCCTGCAAATGCTGTCCCTGCTGGTGATGATCGCCGCCGGTTTTCTGGCGGCCCGCACCAAAATGCTGGACACCCACACCAACTCCCATATGTCCCAGCTCATCGTGAACATCTTCAACCCCCTGCTGGTCCTGTCCAGCGCGGCGGGGGCCGTGGGCCAGGTCCCCCTGTCCCGGCTGCTGACGGTGTTCCTCATCGCCCTGGGGATGTTCCTGTTCTTCATCCTGGCGGGGACGCTGCTCTCCCGCCTGTTCGACAAGGACCCCTTCCAGCGGAAGATCTTTCAGCTGATGTTCGTCTTCTCCAACCTGGGCTTCATCGGCATCCCCGTGGTCTCCAGCGTTCTGGGGGCGGAGTATGTGGTCTATGTCTCGGAATTTTTGCTGATCTATAACCTGGTGTTCTACACCTACGGGGTCTCCCTCATGCGGGGGCGGTTCACGGCGGGGTCTCTGCTGTCCCTGGTGAACCCCGGCAACGCCGCCTGCATCCTGGCTATGGTCCTGGTGCTGGCAGGCATCCCGCTTCCCGGATTTCTCCACACCGCTGTGGATTATTTGGGCGGCGCGGCCTCGCCGCTGGCCCTCATGGCCGTGGGCTTTACCCTGGCCAACGCCAAGAGAAAGGAGATCCTGGGGGACCGGCGGCTGTATGCCTTCGTGGTGCTGAAGCTCCTGGTCCTGCCCCTGCTGATGCTCCCCGTGCTGCGGCTCCTGCCCATCGACGACGGGCTGCTGGCCGTCTGCCTCATCATGTTCGGGATGCCTGTGGGCAGCATGCCTCTCATGCTCATCACCCAACAGGGGCTGGACGGCAAGGTGTGCACTGCCTCGGTCCTGCTGTCCACCATCCTCTGCGTGGTCACGGTCCCCATCCTGGTGGCCCTGATTTGAACCAAATACAAAGCCGCCTGCGAAACAGCTCCGTTTCGCAGGCGGCTTTTTCTGTGGCGTTAAAAGACTAAGATGAGGCCCTTTTCCATGGCGTAGAAGGAGGTCAGGCCCCGGCAGTCGAAGAGGTCCACGGACTTCACCGGCAGGGTGTCCAGGATCAGCTCCCTGAGCTTTTTGGCCCCCGCCGCATTCTTGCAGTGGGAGATGACCACTTCCGCCCCGGCGCAGTCCTTGAACCGCTCCATGTGGCTGATGATGTTCCGCAGGGTGCGCTTCTCGCCCCGGGCCTTATCCACCACCCGGATGGTCCCCTCGGGGGTGGCATCGGCGATGACGTGGATGCCCAGGGTGTGCAGCAGGGTCCCCAGCAGGGGCTTCATGCGGCCGTTTTTCACCAGGTTGTCGAAGTTTTCCAGGGTGAAGATGGTGTACTGCCGGTCCACGCAGGCCTGGAGCTGGCGGCAGATCTCGTCAAAGTCCTCCCCGGCGGCGATGAGCTGCTGGGCCTTTCGATCCAGCAGGACCAGGGAGCCGGAGGTGGAGCAGGAATCCAGGACGAAGATCTTCTTCTCCGGGTGCTGCTCCAGGACCATGTCCCGGGCGGTGACGGCAGAGGCATAGGTGCCGGAGAGGTTGCCGGAGATGGTGAAGCACAGGGAGCAGTCGGCCTCCTCGAAGGCCTCGGCAAAGGCGGCCGGGGAGGGGCAGGCCGTGCCGGAGGGGCCAGTCTCCTGGCTCATGGCGTGGAGGAATTCCTCCACATCCAGGGATGCGTCGTCCACAAAATGACGATCGCCCACCACCAGGAACAGGGGGATCACCTTTCGTTCGATCTGGCCGGGGACCAGCTCTGCGGGGGCCAGCTCTCCGCTGCTGTCACACACGATGTTCCACTTCATATTACTATTCCTCGCTTTGGAAACTCTATTTCATGATATTATATACAAGGTCTTCTTGTATCGCTATATTATACTATGGAGGGGGCCCTGTCAACACCAGATTGACAAATTCCCGGCAATGGGATAAAATGAACACTAGGTATGCCTCCGTACCTCACCGGGATAGAGGGTCCGCCTCCTAAGGTGGCGTTACAACGCTCACCTCTGAAAAAGTGCAGGTGGGAGCT
>CAYNZG010000022.1:0-12333 GCA_964401525.1 uncultured Ruminiclostridium sp. | reverse complement strand
GGGATATACTGGACGTGGCCATCGGTCCGTACGGTTTCCTCGGTACTCTGCACGCCCATCCACAAAACGTCGAACTTTCCGCCAGCCGTATACTCTTTTTTGTAGACGCCGTCGCCCTTGCCATCAGCGGCCAGACCAGGCTGGATGGTGAACACCGGAGCGTTGACATAGGTCAGCTTTGTGATGATCTTGGACACATTGCTCATGACAGACTGGGTCTTGCCGTCTATGGTCAGCGTGACTTTGCAGGCGTAGTAATAGCCATCGTCAGCTTCTTTTTGAGCCGGTGCGTCATAAGAAGCGCTGGTCGCGCCCTTGATCAGGTAGGAGGAAGAACCCTCGGAAACGCTGGATTTGCTATAGCCACCGTACCACTGATAGGACGGCGTGCCGTTTTCCGGCTCCTGCACTTCCACGGTCAGTTTCTGCGTGGTGTCCTTGTCGATGGAGCTCTCGGCAATGGGCTGGGTGACGATCACAGGAGGATCGAAATCACCCGTGGTATCTTCGATCAAGCTTGGATCAGAGAAGTGCAGGGTAACGGTGTTTTCCACGCCGTTGGCCACCAACTTCACGGGAACATTGGCAACACCATGCTCGTCCTTGTAATCGGCCAGTGTAACCGACACGTCGGAGAGGGAGGCGTAGCTGGTACTTCCCACATATGCGGTGATGTCGCTGTCCGTCTCAAAGCTGCCGGTCAGCTTCACGGTTTCCGCTTCGGTCACGCCGGACAGGTCCGTCCAGTCATAGCTGCTGTATGTCATAAAGCTGTGATCCATCGTGATGGTATTACCATCGCCATCTGTCACGGTAAGAGAGGACAGAGTGGGCACCGTGGTCACGGTAAAGTTATAGGCATCATACTGGTCAAACTCATCCCGCTCGTCCACGCCGCCGTCGCCGTTGCTGTCGCGCTTGGTGCCCACCAGGACAGTAATAACATGAACTTCGCCAGCCTTCAGCGTGGTGGGGATGCTGATGCTGAACGATTCGTCCGTTACGTTGGTCGATTCGTCATCGCCGTAATAGTCATCAGCGTTTTTGGCACCGTCCAGTCGGTAGCCATACCACAGGCCTTTACCCTGGGGCAGGTACAGCGTCAGGGTGTCCGTACGGCCCACATCATAGTGATTGATGGTGTAGCTGGTGGTGTCCTGCTGGAAATTGAGATCACCCCGGTTATAGGTGATATTTTTCACAAAGCCGTTGTCAGCAGAACCGGAGGATACGCCCGCCGCACTGACCACAACGGTGGCCGCGTTTGTCGTGACCCAGTAGGAGCGGCCGTATGCCTCACAAGTGGCGCGGACGTAGTACTTCCAGGTCCCCACATCTTCAGCGGTGAACAGGGTGCCAGAGGAAAAATCCTCCACCTTTACAAACTCGCCATTGGTACCAGGTCCCATGCGATACCAAGTGTAGGTAGCGCGCACATTATAATCCCGCTGGCCATTGATGTAATAGGCAGCCGTATACAGCCCGGCAAAGTCTGCCATCTCACCCACCTTGTAATTCATGGGAGTGACCGCAAAGGAGCCGTTGAATTTCAGCTCACCGGGGGCTTTGGCAGTCACTTTGCAGCTGGGAGCCATGATGGGACAGTTCCAGTCAGGCACAGGTGCAACAGTGGGATATTCGCTGTAATCATATACAGTATCCTTCACTGTGCCCTTTGCAGTGACATAGTAGGTTCCGGCGGCCTCGAAAGACAGCGTCACCTTACCGTTTTCATCGGTGGTCTTTCCCTCCAGCGCCTCAAACGCACCGTTTTTCCACAGACCAACGGCAATGCCGGACAGTGCCTTGCCATCCACATCGGTCAGGGTCAGCTCCATCTCGTCGCCGGTGGTGACGTTTTGGGTGACCTCGTCAAAAGAGGTGTATTTGTCGGAGTAGTATCGGTTGTCCTGGTTGACGGAGCAGTAAAGCTTGTCGCCCGCTGCCACAGTCACATCCCCAACGGATGTCGCCAGTGCCTTTCCGTTCTGATAGAACAGGGTATTGCTGGTCTCCACGCCCCACAGTTTGGTGACCTGCAGACCATAGGTGCTGGATGTGGTGACGTAGTCTCCGGCAGTCAGCAGACTTATATGGGCCGACTGAAGGGCCTCGTCATAGGTGTGCTTACCGTCATAGTTTAGGTCAGTAACAGAAACCGCCGTATTTGAAACTGCGTTGCCATTTTTGTCAGCCGCCAGCACACCCCGATCATTGACGGTCAGCGTCACGCTGATGTTTGCAGCGCCGATGGTCACAGGGGTCAGCTTACTGGTGCCGGTGTAGGTCACGCCATCGATGGTGGTGGTGGCGATCACATAGTAGTAGGCAGTGCCCACGGTCGCGTTCTTGGAACTGACGGAATAGCTTTGATATGTCTGCCCTTGGATCGCAGAGTCACCGTCATCCACCAGGTCATCGTCGCTCTTGTGCCACTGATAGCTGATTGCTGCATCACTCGGCAGCGCAGTTGCCTTGCCGTCGGCAGGAGTGTAAGTACCCACCGTTACTTGCAGCGTGGTAGAGGGCGCGTTCCAGGCGGTGGAGCTGTTCATATACACCGTTTCTTCACTCAGATCGGTGCTAAATTGCAGCGTGCCGTCTTTGGAGGGCGAGGGCTCACTATCACCATCGTCATCACTCTTACCGTCTCCATCACTCTCATTTGCCGGTGCTGCAGCGGAAGTTTCGCTGTTCGCCTTGGTTTCAGCGCTCTTCTCATGCTCTACCGCCAGCGCCGTCATCGGCAGCAGGCTCAGCACCATGACAATAGCCAAAACCAGAGATAAAACTCGTTTCTTCATCTTCATTTCCTTTCTGAAAAATTTGGGGATCGTCGTTCCGGATCCGGGGGCCGTCGCCCCCGCGCAGTGCATTCCTCCCTCCTGCGCATCCGGTCCTCTTCCTTCCGATCCTGTTTTTTCAGAAAAAAAGACGGACGTCTGGTGTACGTCCGCCTTGTGTCCACAAAGAAAAACGCACCCTGTCCATCCGTTTCCTTTTGAATCGAAGTATCAAAAAGCCTGCGCGCAAACATCATTTCTGCGCACCTGCCTCTTTCCCTGGCGTTTTTTGTCAGAGCAGCCCCATGGTCTGGGGGGGAGCTCTTAGTAGGTCTTCTGACTGACGTGTCTCAACAGCACCTCGGCTGTCTGCGCGGGTCCGTCGCCTTCCCAGCTAAGCCATTACAGCCGCCAGTGACCTGCTTTCGCAGAAAACGGATCCACTTCACGATCACAGCTATAGAATCGCGCGTGATCGGAGCTTTCGCTCCCATCAACCGCCCGCGAAACATGTCCAGGACTCTCACCTGATTCCCTTGTTCAGCTGAACAAGAATGCGTGTCCGCCTTCCGGTAGGAAAACGGGTCGCGCAATTTGCCACAAAAGCCGGATGTGATATCAAATTGTGTCTGCAAACGCCGGAAAAACGTGAATTTTTACCGAAATTTGTCGGTTTTTATTATACTCACTTCCTTTTCCTTGTCAACCCGCCAGTTTCTTTCTTTTTTCGCGCACGAATCGAACAAAAGAAGAAGAAAGCGCATCTCCCCAGGCTGCGCCCGGAGGAGATGCGCTGTTTCCTGTTTTATTTCTTGGTCAGCACGCTGATGCGCTCTTCAAAATCGGGACCGAGGATCCCCGCGTAAACGGTGCTGATCTCCTTCTGGAAGCCCACGGACATGTTCTCGCCGTCGGTCTCCCGGATCATCCGCTTCATGAAGCTGATGCTGTAGGGGCTGTTGCCGTTGATCTTCTGGATGATCTTCTCGGCCTCCTCCCACAGGGTCCCCTGGGGGAAGCAGTAGTTGGCGAAGCCCACCCGCTCGGCCTCCCGGCCGGACAGGACCCGGTTGGTGCAGAACATATCCTTGGCCAGGCTGACCCCCACCCGGCGGGGCAGCCGCTGGAGCAGGCCCCAGATGGGCCGCAGAGCGAACTTGCTGTGGGTGTCGCCGATCTTGGCGTTTTCGCTGGCGATGATGATGTCTGCCGCCAAGGCCAGCTCCAGGCCGCCGGTGTAGCAGTGGCTGTGGATCACGGCCACCACCGCCTTGTCGATGTCGGCCAGCCGGGCCACCACCCGGGCGTTCAGGTTCTCATCCTGTCCCTCTGCCCCCAGCACCGCCACGTCATGGCCGGCGCAGAATGCCTTTCCGGCTCCAGAGAGCACGATCACATGGATGTCTTCCCGAGTCTCCAGCTCCGCCAGCTCCCGGTCCAGCGCGGAGAACAGGACAGAGTCCAGAGCGTTGAGCTTTTCCGGCCGATTCAGCGTTAAGTAGCAAACGCCATTCTTGTCTTCCCGTAAAATGCAGCGTTCTTCCATGGTAGTATCCTCCTATAATAAGTCATCGTGCAGCTTGCTTCATTCAAACAGCAGGCTGATGGAGACGGCCCAGTACGCAGCCAGCCAGAGCTGGACCACATGCAGCAAGCCGCCCCTCCCCTGCCGCTCCATCCAGGCAGACAGGCAAGCATGGCAGAGGAGCAGCGCCAGACTGAGCAGGCCCAGGGCCAGGCCCCACCCGGTGCCCGCGCCGAGGCTGCAGAGCAGACCGCCCAGCCCAAAGCAGAGCAAGCCGCTGAGCAGTGCCCCCTGCTCCACCGTCCGCCAGGTCAACGCCCAAAGGCAGCGGCGATGCCGAAGCAAGCAGCCTATCCCGGCCCCGGCCAAAGCGAGGGCCACGGCACGAAAGGGAAAGGCCGACAGCAGCGAGAGCTGCTCCAGCAGCCAGGCACTTGCGCCTACACCTATGTACACTATACCATCCGCGCTCCAGCTTCGCAACCGTTCTCCCTCCTTTTTCTTCCATCCTGCCGCCCGGACGGGCGGGTGTGATGTGGCAACGCCCCCGCCATCAGGCGGAGGTGCTGCCACAGGAGAGTTCTCCTTATAATTTGTAGAATTTATCCTATCACCGTTCGACGGAACAGGTCATAAGCGATCATTCCCCGATAAACCGGTGCTCCCGCTTTTCAAAGAAGGCGGCCACGCCCTCCGCGTGGTCGGCGGAGTTGGCTGCCATGGCCTGGCTCAGGGCCTCCATGTGCAGAGCGGTGTGCAGGTCCGTCTCATAGCAGCGGTTGATGAGACGCTTGCCCATGGCAAAGGCAAAGGTGGGGCCGGCGGCAAACTTCTCTGCCAGGGCGTAGGCCTCCGTCATCAGCTCCTCCGGAGCCACCAGCTTCTGGACGATGCCCAGCTCCAGGGCCTCCTGGGCCCCGATCATCCGATAGGTGAAGACGATCTCCTTGGCCTTGGCCCGGCCCACGATGCGGGGCAGCAGATAGGTGCCGCCCATGTCGGGGATCAGGCCCACATTGCCGAAGATCTCGGAAAACTTCGCCTTCTCCGAGGCGATGACCACATCGGCGCTGAGGGCCAGGTTGATGCCCGCGCCGGTGGCTGCGCCATTCACAGCGGCGATCACGGGCTTACCCAGGTCGATGAGGGTGGCCGTGGTGCGGTTGGCCTGCTCCATGTGGTGGTAGAACCCGGCGTTGCCGCCGAAGCCCTGCTTCATCTCCGCCAAGTCACCGCCGGCGCAGAAGGCCTTGCCCTCGCCGGTCAGCACCACCGCCCGGACCTCCCGGGCCTCGTCTAACTGCGGCAGCAGCACGTTCAGCTCTTCAAACACGGTGGTGGACAGTGCGTTCATTTCCTTGGGGCGGCACAGGGTCACGGTCGCTACCCCTCGCTCGTTCACGTCCACCCGCAGGGTCTTCCATTCCATATAATCCAGAAATGCCATCGTGATGTCTCCTTTCGCCCTCTCGTTCTCCGTCTCTTAAACCAGCTCGTTGTGCAGGAAATATCCGGCCGTGATGACCCGCTGCATATCGGTCTGCCCTTCCACCAGGGGACCCAGCAGGGCATCACGGATGAAGTTCTCCACCCGGTACTCGGCGGTCACGCCGTAAGCGCCCATCAGGTTCATGGCCTGGATGCAGCCCTGGAGGGCCTGGTCGCCCACATAGGACTTGACCAGCGCGGAATAGGGCACGAAGGCAGGATCCTCGGGGGTGTTGCCCAGGTTGGCCAGCTTGTACACCATCAGGCGGCAGGTCTCATAGGTAGCCAGAAGCTGCGCGAACTTCAGCTGCACAGCCTGGAACTTGGTGATCACGCCGTCCCGATGGACCTTGGTGTTGATGTAGTCCCGGGCCAGATCCATGGAGCCGCCCACGCAGCCCAGGAAGATACTGCAGAAGCCCAGCTTGCCGTAGCCCACCACATCCTTCAGGATGTTGAAACCCTTGCCTCGCTCGCCCAGGATGTGCAGCGCGTCATTGGGGACCTTCACGTCGTCCAGGAACACATCGTACATGGCAGAGCCGCTCAGGCAGACCTTATCCCAGGGGGTAGAGATGCTGTAGCCCTCGCAGAACTTATCCACCAGGAAGCAGGTGATGGCGCCGGTGTCGGCCTCCTTGGCATAGAGCAGCAGCTCGCCGGGATACTGTGCGTTGGAGATGAATCGCTTCACGCCGTTGATGACCCAGGTATCCCCTTCCAGGCGGGCCGTGGTCAGCAGCTGCTTGGGGTCGGAGCCGGTGCCGGGCTCGGTGAAGGCCATGGCGGGCTTGGTCTCACCGGCGATGGCCCGGGGCAGGTAATATTCCTTCTGCTCCTGGGTGCCGAAGAGGGCGATGGCCTCCATGGGGGTCATGGAGATGTGCAGGGCACAGGCTGCGCTGGGAGAGACCTTGGCCAGCTCCTCCCAGGCGATGGCCAGGCAGTCATAGCCGAAGTCCAGGCCGCCGAACTCCTCGGCAAAGGGGATGCCCAGGAAGCCCACGTCGCACATCTGCTGATAGATGTCCTTGGGGAAGTGGCCCACGTTCTCCTTGGCCTCGATCTCCTCGATCCGATCCTTCAGAACATCCTTTGCAAACTCTCTGGCCAGGTTCTGGATCATGATCTGATTTTCTGTCAGCTTAAAGTCCATGGTAATGTCCTCCTTATCTCATGAAAGAAATTGATTTCTCCCTGCACCGTGGATGATGCGCTGTTTCCCGGCCAGGCTTTTCTGGTTTTAGTGTATCGTCTCCTTCTTTTTTTGTAAAACTACGATTGCTTATGTGAGAATCAATATCATAAATGGGTCGGACCCCTGCACAAAGAACGTGAATGGCTCCATAACCGCCCTTCCCAGCCTTGATCTCTCCATAAGTTTCTTTTTCTTTACACCTGCGCCGCCATGGCCTATGATAGGACCCACAGAGACGGGACCGGCGATCCAACAGCTCGCGCTCCCTTTCGTATCCTTCCATTGATTTGTAAACGCATGGGATGAAAGCAGCCTTCGACCGGGCTGCTTTTATTCTGCCTCCATCAAACAATTTTCTTGATCCCTTGATAAATATCGCGAAGTTTACAAATGGGCCTCCTTGCGGTAGTATGATCTTGCAAGGAAAGCTCGAACACTTGCGTATTCAGTCTTTAAAATAGCACTCCTCTTATTACTCAAAACTTACTCAAAATGCTGCAAGCGGAAGCGACGTTCGTCGCTTCCGCTTGCAGCATGCCAGGGAGATATTTTGTCACTCCTCCTCCAGGAGGTTGCTGACATAGGGGGTCTTCCCCGCCAGCACATCGTCGTAAAAGCCCTGCTTCCAGTCGATATAGTCCAGTGCCTCCTGCAGCTTCGCCTGCTTGGCCAGCAACTCCAGCCGTTTCTCCGCCAGGATCTCCTTCCGGGCCGGGATGGAGGCCGTGCCCTCCTTGCACAGGTCGATGTAGTGCCGCATCTCCTCCATGCTCAGGTCACAATTTCTCAGGCAGGAGAGGCTGTTGATCCAGGCGATGTCCCGGTCGTCAAAGACCCGGTGGTTGTTGCTGTCCCGCTTCACGTTGGGCACCAGACCCTGGTTGCAGTAAAATTTCAGGGTCTCATACTTCAAATTCGTCTTCTGGCAAGCCTGCTTCATTGTGTACATCGCGATCCTCCCAAAAAAGTTCTTGACCGGTAGCAGCTACCGGGTGGTACCATCATAGTATCATCACATGCGCGATCACGCAAGGAGGATATATTATGGATCATATTACGTTGAACAATGGCGTGACTATGCCGCAGCTGGGCTACGGCGTGTACCAGGTCACCAAGGATGAGTGCGAGCGCTGCGTCTCCGAGGCGCTGCAGGCCGGGTATCGCCTCATCGACACGGCCCAGTCCTACTTCAACGAGGAGGAAGTGGGTGCCGCCATCGCCAAGAGCGGCATCCCCCGTGAGGAGATCTTCCTGACCACCAAGGTGTGGCTGGAGCACTACGGCTATGAGGCAGCCAGAGCCTCCGTGCTGGAGTCCATGCGGAAGCTCCGGGTGGATTATCTGGACCTCTGCCTTCTGCACCAGCCCTTCGGAGATGTTTACGGCGCTTACCGTGCCCTAGAGGACCTGTATGACGAGGGGAAGATCCGGGCCATCGGTATCTCCAACTTCTACCCCGACCGCATGATCGACCTGGCTTCCTTCGCCCGCATCAAGCCCCAGGTCAACCAGGTGGAGATCCACCCCCTCCACCAGCAGGAGGAGAGCAAGGTCTGGCACGACAAGTACCAGGTCCATCTGGAAGCCTGGGCTCCCTTCGGCGAGGGCCGGGGCGAGATGTTCACCCAGCCGGTGCTGCAAGCCATCGGTGACAAGTACGGCAAGACCGTGGCCCAGGTCATCCTGCGCTGGCACCTGCAGCGGGGCATCGTGGTCATCCCAAAATCCACACACAAAGAGCGCATGGTGGAAAACTTCCAGGTGTTCGACTTCGCCCTGACGGACGAGGACATGGCCGCCATCGCCGCCCTGGACACGAAGCAGAGCGCCTTCTTTTCCCACACGGACCCCGCTATGGTGGAGTGGTTCGTGCAGATGGTCGAGGAGCGCAAGCAGACGCAGGACAGCAGCAAGGAAAAAAAGAATTGGTAACAAAATGCCCCCGTCTGGAAACAAAGCGGTTTCCAGACGGGGGCATCGAAATTTTTCCGCCAAATTTCGTCTTTGATGCTTTTTTTACGGACGACAAAAAAGCCTGAAACCTTTGCGGTTTCAGGCTTTTTGCTTGGCAGCGGGTGAAGGATTCGAACCCTCACAAACAGAGTCAGAGTCTGTCGTGCTACCCTTACACAAACCCGCTATTTCGTTTCGTCTGCGTTGCTCTCTCGCAACCGACGGACTTTATTATAGCATCCTTTCTCCAAAAGTCAAGCATAATTTTCATTTTTTCTAAATTTTTTTCTGACCCAAAAAATGGAGCCGGAGACGCACCGAAACGCGTCTCCGGCTCCGCGGTGTTTACAGGTCCATGGCTGTGCAGAATCGCTGGAAGATGGCCGCCACCTGCGCCCGGGTGGCCGGGCCTCTCGGGTCCAGGTTCCCGTTGCCCATGCCCGTGATCAGTCCCGCGCCGTTGGCCCAGGACAGGGCTTCCCAGGCATAGGTGCGGATCTGCCCCTGGTCGGGGAACCGGCTCAGGTCACCCCGGGCGGAGACATCCGCCCCCTTCATCTGGGCATAGCGGAAGAGGATCGCTGCCATCTGCTCCCGGGTGATGGGCTTGTCCGGCGCAAAGGTGGTGGCGGTCTCGCCGTTGACCACGCCGTTCCAGGCCGCCCAAGCCACTGGGTCCCCATAGTACTGCGCCGACGACACATCCGCAAAGGGCGACCGGGCCGGGGCCTCCGGGCTGCCCTCCAAACGATACAGGATGGTCACGATCATGCCCCGGGTGGTGGTCCGGCTCGGAGAGAAGGCCGTCTCCGAGGTCCCGGTCATGAGCCCCTTCTGAAACACATAGGCGACGCTCTCATAGAACCAGTCCTCTTCCTTCACATCGGTAAAGGCCATGGTAGACACCACCACGTTCTCCCGGAAGTCCGCAGAGACCCGCACGCTGCTCTCCGGCATGGTGAACTGATAGCGGCCCTCTCCCGTCTCGATAAGGCGGATGCTCTCGCCTCCCGCCCCCGTCACCGTGACCTTCTCCAGCACATATCCCTCGTGGGCCTTGACCTGCAAGGTCACCTTCGTTCCGGGCTCTGCGCCGGTCTGGTCCACCGTGAGGGTCCCGTGGGTCGGCGCGGTCACCCGGATGTCATAGCGCGGCAGAGCCGCAATGGTCAGGGTGCCGAAGCGGTAGGTGATCTCCGGCTGGTAGTTGCTGTCGGGGACCTGAGCCCCAGCCGCGCGGATAGTCACCGTCCCGGCCCGGGTCATGTCCGGGGCAGAGGCATAGGATAGGGTCGGCTTCGCCACCAGCCGATCCCCGCCCACCAGACCGGAGACCGTGTAGTCCTCGGCGGTCAGCGCGGGGAGGGTCTCTCCCACCACCGCGTGCTTGTCGGCCACGGTGATCGTGATCTTGGCCGGTTGGATGGTCACCTCCACAGCGTCGCTCTTCCGCGCGCGGTAGAAACTGTCCGCCGCCTTCTCCGCCTGGATGCGGACCTTCCCCGCTCGGGTGGGCGTGAAGAGGCCGTTGGCATCCATAGTCCCATCGCCACCCAGGTCGTTGATGACGCGATAGGTCACCGCCCCCTCTCCGGCCCCGCCGGTGACGGAAAACCGCAGGCTCTTCCCATACGTCACAGCAGTGCCGCCCTGAATACGAAGGTCCGGTTGGTCGAGCTTTTGCTGGGAGACCGGCGGCACCATGGTGCTCTCCCCTGTCGTGTCGTCGGCCTCCGGCTCCGCCGCAGGAGTTTGCTGGGGTGCCAGGACCGTCACCCGGATGAGGCCTTCCCCACCAGCATATTCCGCCGTGCCGTCTTCATTGATATCTTCCTTCTCGCTCTGGACAAGGACTGACACGACCTCTCCAACGTCACCGGAGGTCAGCACACCGTTTTCGATGGTGCACCCGCTTTGCGTCTCTATGGAAAACATCGGCTCCCTCGCGCCGACGAGCAAGGTCTTCAGGTCCAGGGTCTTCCCACCCGCCTGCACGACACCATCGGACTTGACTTTGAAGATCTGCGGGGTGATCTGCCCTTGTCCCGTGAGCGTGGTCCCCGCTGGGATGCTGTAGTTCCCTGAGGCGGACAGACCGGAGACCGTGACCGTTTGCACGCCCGCATACTTCGAGGCGTAGTCCGCGTCGCTCCAGGTCACAGGGACCTGTTCCCCCTTGAGGCCCGTTCCCAGGATGACCGGGGCGGCTTTGGTCGTGCCGTCGTAGGCCTTCAAGCAGAGGTCCTGAAAGCGCAGGTCCTCAGGCCCCAATGCCTTCGGCCGGATGGTAAAGGAAGCCGTCGCTTCCCAACCCGTTCCTTTGGCCGTCACGGTGGCCGTGCCCGCGTTCTCGTTGCTGGCATAGTACACCGTATAGGTCTCTGTTGGGATGACATCGCCGTTTTTCATCACGGTGATGGCCGGTTTCTGAGCTTCACCGGAATAAGTCACCGGGGCAATGGACTGAATGGTGAACGAGTCCGTCGCCCAGGCCTTCGGCAGCAGCAGGAGCAGCAAGCAGACGGCGGCCAGACCGCCGCACCAGAGAGCGCCTCGTTTTCCTTTCATGGGTACATACCTCCTTTTATTGTTCGATTATTCCAAAATATATCATATCGTATCGCGCACTAATTTGTGGGTATTCTGTCATAAATACACAGACAAAAATCATTTTTCTTTTCTTGACAAGCTGCGTCGCCTGTGATATGATGCTTGCAAACCAACGACTGGGAAGAGTACGCAGGAGCCTGTCTCCTTCAGCGAGCCGCAGAGGGTGTGAGTGCGGCGCAGCGCAGACCTGCCGAATGGCCCCAGGAGGGCGAACCGAACGAGCGATCCAGTAGGGGAGACGGGAAAGAGCACGCCGTTACCACGTGCCGGCACTTGTTAGAGTGCGTTGAGTGGGCGCTGACCGCGCCAAGCCGGGTGGCACCGCAGAAGTTTTCGCTTCTGTCCCTGCAAGAGATGCAAGGGGCGGGAGCGTTTTTTGTTCCCCTCCCTCTATAGAGAAAGGAGCTGACCATCATGGCAGCACAAAAGGAAATCCCCTACAAGATCTATCTGGAAGAAAACGAAATGCCCACGGCATGGTACAACGTCCGGGCTGACATGAAGAACAAGCCCGCGCCCCTGCTGAACCCCGTGACCCACCAGCCCATGACCCAGGCAGAGCTGGAGGAGATCTTCTGCTCTGAGCTGGCCAAGCAGGAGCTGGATGACACCACCGCCTACATCCACATCCCTCAGGAGATCCGGGATTTCTATAAAATGTATCGTCCCTCTCCCCTGGTCCGGGCCTACTGCCTGGAGGAAAAGCTCCAGACCCCGGCCAAGATCTACTACAAATTCGAGGGCAACAACACCTCCGGCAGCCACAAGCTGAACTC
>CAYNZG010000021.1:0-12376 GCA_964401525.1 uncultured Ruminiclostridium sp. | reverse complement strand
GTTGTGGGTCTGCCCGGCAACCCCAACCAGAGCCAACTGAGCTATGGTGACAGCAACAACGTCAGCAACAATATTACTCCTCCCAGCAAGACCATCACCTACACCTGGGATATGGACGTTCTGAAGTACGCTAACGGCAACAAACAAAATACGTTGGAAGGTGTCAAGTTCGTTCTGCTGAACAACGACAAGACCAAGGTCGCCATTGTGAAGAATAGCAAACTCACCAAGTGGGAGAATGTGCCTGCGGAAGAGAATGGCACCATCACCTGGCCCGAAGGCTCCGTGCTGACCACCGGCATCGATGGTAAGATTCACATCGACGGTCTGGATGCCGATACTTACTACCTCCGCGAGATCGAGGCTCTGCCCGGCTTCAATATGCTGAGCGGAGATAAGGAGTTTACAATCACCGGCGCTACCAAGGCCGCAGGCAGCAACGATCTGACCTATTCCACCATTGTGATCGAGGTCGAGAACAACTCCGGCACCGAGCTGCCCTCCACCGGCGGCATGGGCACCACCCTGTTCTATGTCATTGGCGGCATCCTGGTCGTCGGCGCCGGCGTGGTGCTGGTGAGCAAGAAGCGGATGCAGTGAGTGTGTGAGAGTACCTCCCACGCCCTGAAAGGCTCCCTTGTGTAAAGGGAGCTGGCAGCGCGCAGCGCTGACTGAGGGATTGACCGGCCCTGCCAGGCTTCAACCCCTCCGCCCCTTCGGGGCACCTCCCCTTGCACAGGGGAGGCAGTGGGCTGCGATACCCTAAAAGGCTCCCTCCCTGAGGGAGGCTTGGGCGGAAGCCCAAACCAGATCAACAACAACTGCCGTGTGGGCCGGGCACAGCCCGGCCCAGCGGCAAGGAGAGTCCTACCATGAAGAAAAAAATCGATCGTTCCACGCTGATCCTGCTTTTGGTCTTTCTGATAGGGTTGTCCTTGCTGCTGTACCCCTCGGTCAGCAATTACTGGAACCAGACCCACGCCACCCAGGCCATCGCCGACTACAGCGCGGCGGTGGAGGCCCTGGACACCACCCAGCGGGACCGCCTCTGGAACGAGGCCCAGGCCTATAACCAGGCCCTCTCCCGATCCGACGGCCGCTTCCATCCCTCGGCGGAGCAGCAGGCGGCCTACGAGGCCACCCTGGACGTGACCGGCACCGGCATCATGGGCTCCATCGTGATCCCGTCCATCCAGGTCTCCCTGCCCGTCTACCACGGCGTGGAGGATTCTGTCCTCCAGGTGGCCGCCGGGCACATCATCGGTTCCTCCCTGCCCGTGGGCGGGCCGGGGACCCACTGCGTCCTCTCCGGCCACCGGGGCCTGCCCTCGGCCAAGCTCTTCACCCATTTGGACGACCTGACAGAGGGGGACCTCTTCCAACTGAAAGTGCTGGACCAGACCCTCACCTATGAAGTGGACCAGATCCTCATCGTGGAGCCGGAGGACACCTCCTCCCTGGCCATTCAGGAGGGGGAGGACCTGTGCACCCTGGTCACCTGCACCCCCTATGGCATCAACACCCATCGGCTCCTGGTGCGGGGCCACCGGGTGGAGAACCCGGACCCGGACTTCATCCAGGTGGCGGCGGAGGCCCTGCCCATCGACCCCCTGCTGGTGGCCCCCCTGGTGGCCGCGCCCATCCTGCTGGTGCTGGTGGGCTTCGTGCTGGTGAAGCACCGCAAACCCTGACGGAGGTGATCCCATGCCCCACATACCATCCATAAAACGCTGTCTGGCCCTGGCGCTGTGCCTGGGGCTGGTCCTGCTGCTCCTGCCCGGTCGGGCGGCGGCGGCGCATCCGTCCCTCACCCTCTCCTTCCAGCCCGGGGGCAGCCCCGGGGCCAACGTGACCTTCCGGGCCTACAAAGTCGCCGACTGGGACGGCCGGGGCGGATTCACCTGGGACGCGCGTCTGCAAGAGAAAAACATCGATTTCGACAACTTCGACACCCTGGCCAACACCATCGCCCCCTACGTCCGGGCGTGGGACCCCACGGCTGCGGAGAAGACCGGCAGCGACGGCACCGTGACCTTCCCGGGCCTGGGCACCGGGGCCTTCCTGATCCTGGGGGACCGCTATGGCCGGTACACCCCCCAGCCCGTCCTCATCAGCCTGCCCTACAAAGGGGAGAACGAGGTCAAGGCCAACGTGAAGTATGACTACGAGTCCGGCGGCGGTAGCAGCTCCAGCCGGGACATCACCGTGAAAAAGGTCTGGGCCGACACCGGCCACACGGACCAGCGGCCGAAGGAAGTGGTGGTCCAGCTCCTGAAAAACGGGGCCGTCCACGCCACCGTCACCCTCAACGCAGACAACAACTGGAAGCACACCTGGTCGAACCTGAGCAAAAACGCCACCTGGGAGGTGACGGAGGTCTCCGTCCCCGACGGGTACACCGTCAGCGTGGACAAGAACGGCTGGACCTTCACCGTGGTGAACACCTACCGTCCGCCGGAGGAGCCGGACCAACCGGAGAATCCGGATCAGCCGGATAAACCTGACGACCCTGATAACCCAGATGACCCGGACGCACCCGACAAGCCGGACCAGCCGGGGACCCCGGATCAGCCCGGCACGCCGACGACTCCCTCGAACCCCACCACCCCGGGACAGACCACCCCCGGAAAGCCCACCCTGCCCCAGACGGGGCAGCTCTGGTGGCCGGTGCCTGCCCTGGCTGCCCTGGGCATGGGCTGCTTCCTGGTGGGCTGGCTGAAGGCCCGGAGGGACCATGAAGGGTAAGGGCTGGATGACGCTGGGCCTGGTGCTGCTGGCGGCGGCCCTGGCCCTCACCGGGTATAACCTCTGGGACGAGCACCGGGCGGCCCGGTCCGCCGCGGAGATCCTGGCCCAGGTGGAGGTGCAGCCCGACCCGGCGGAGGAGGTCACCCCGGACTACATCCTCTACCCGGAGATGGAGATGCCCACGGTGGCCGTGGCGGACCACCGGTACATCGGTGTGGTGTCCGTCCCTGCCCTGGGGCTGACGCTGCCGGTGATGGACCAGTGGAGCGAGGCCAACGGCAAGACGGCCCCCTGCTGCTGGCAAGGTTCGGCCTACGCCGGGGACCTCATCATCGCCGGGCACAACTACCGCTCCCACTTCGGTGCCCTGAAGAATCTGGGGCCGGGGGACCGGGTGACCTTCACCGACGTGGAGGGCCACGCCTTCTCGTATGCCGTCTCGGCGGTGGAGGTCCTGGACAAGACCGCCTTAGAGAAGATGGCGGCGGGGGACTGGGACCTGACTCTGTTCACCTGCACCTACGGCGGCCAGAGCCGCCTGACCATTCGGTGCATCCTTGTGTAAGAAAAAACAGCGCTGTGGAAGACCTGAGTTTTCCACAGCGCTGTCTTATTTTGTTGAAAAATGGGGGAATGAGAGAGGGATAGAGGAGCCACCCAAAGTGGTCGATATCCTGCCAGGTGCGGGCCGATGCCTTCATCGGCCATATGTTGAGGGTCAGGGACCCCACTTAGGGCGTTTGCTCAGTGCTCCAGCAGGTCCAGGATCTGCTCCTTGGGCCGCACGCCCACGGCCTGGTCCACCACCTTGCCGTCCTTCATCACCACCAGGGTGGGGATGCTCATCACGCCGAACTGGAGGGCCAGCTCCTGCTCCTGGTCCACGTTTACCTTGACCACCTTCACGTCGGGCCGCTCCTGGGCGATCTCGTCCACGATGGGGCTGACCATGCGGCAGGGGCCGCACCAGCTTGCCCAGAAGTCGATCAGCACGGGCTTGTCGCTCTCAAGGACTTCAGCCTGGAAATTCTCACGGTTCATATCTTGTACCAACATAGTGGGTTCCTCCTTTGTGAAATGGGTTCCTGTTTTCTTGGCTTTAGTATACCGCCCAGAGGCCCTGTCTTCCGTGATGTGGTCACAGTTTCCGATCTTTTCGCAAAAAAACCGGCGTCCTCGTTGGAGGACGCCGGAAGGGGCGTTAGTTCTTGTCGGTGCCGGCGGTCTTGTCGTAGACCGTTTTGATCCGCTGACGAAGCTGACCGCAGAGGTCCTGGAGATCCTCCAGGTCTTCCGGCTCCAGATGGTGCTGGAGGAAGATCTTTTCCACGTCCTCTGCCAGGGACAGGGCGCAGCGGACGTTCTCCACACACTGGGGATACTGGCCGCACTCCACCACCCACTGGAAGGCCTTGATGTCCTTGGCGATGAAGTCGATGATCTCCCGCCAGTCGGAGAAGCGGCCGTGGACCATGGGGTACGGCTCCGCCCGCTGGAGATAGTAGCGGTTCTCCCGGGTGACGGTAAAGAGGTAGGTGATCTTGATGTCCTCGTCCAGGACGAAGTCCACCACGTGTTGCTTGCCGTTGACCACCTTGATGGTGGTGGCACCTAACTGGTAGAGGGTGGTGTCGATGAAATCGCTGCTGAAAGTAGGCAAACTCATAGAAAAACCTCCTTATTCTGTGATGCGCTTATGCATATCGGACCAACAGGTAGACGGTGCTGATGACGATAGAGATCAGCATCATGGGGAAGCCGACCTTGAAGTAGCTGGCGAAGGTGATGGGATAGCCGTGCTTGGTGCTGATGCCGGACAGGACCACGTTGGCAGAGGCGCCGATGAGGGTGCCGTTGCCGCCCAGGCAGGCGCCCAGGGAGACCGCCCACCACAGGGGCATGACATCCATGCCGCTGCTCTGCATGGTGAGGATCAGGGGGATCAGGGTGGCCACGAAGGGGATGTTGTCCAGGAAGGAGGACACGATGGCGGACACCCACAGGATGACGACCAGGGTCAGGGCCAGGCGGCCGTCGGTGGCATCCATGAGCTTGTTGGCCAGGATCTGGATGATGCCGGTCTCCTGCAGGCCGCCGACCACGATGAACAGGCCGGTGAAGAAGATGATGGTGGTCCACTCCACCCCGGCGATGGTCTCCTCCAGGTCCTGCTTGCCGATGAGCATCATGACGATGGCAGCGGTGAGGGCCACGGTGCAGGACTCCAGGTGGAGCTGAGAGTGGAAGACGAAGCCAATGATGACCAGGATGATCATGATGATGCTCTTGGTCAGCAGGGCGTGGTCCTTGATGGCCTTCTTTTCGTCCAGCTCCATGACCACTTTAGCGTCCTCGGGGGACACATGGAGCTTGCGGCCGTAGATGAAGTAGAAGCAGATGATGGTGGCGATCATGACGAACACCACGGCGGGGCCGGTGTTCAGGGCGAAGTCGGTGAAGCTCAGGCCGGCTGCGCTGCCGATCATGATGTTGGGCGGGTCACCGATGAGGGTGGCCGTGCCGCCGATGTTGGAGGCCAGGATCTGGGTCATGAAGAAGGGGATGGGGTTCACCTTCAGCATATTGGTGATGGCCAGGGTCATGGGGCCGATGAGCAGCACGGTGGTCACGTTATCCAGGAAAGCGGACAGCAGCGCTGTGATGACCATGAACAGGGCCATGATCGCCCAGGGGCGGCCCTTGGCCACCTTGGCGGTGCGGATGGCGATATACTCAAAGATACCGGAGTTTTTCACGATGGTCACGAAGATCATCATGCCGATCAGCACCCCCAGGGTGTTGATGTCCACGTAGGAGAAGCTGCTCTCCACGGACAGGACCCCGGTGAGGATCAGCAGGATCGCGCCGGTGATGGCAGCCACGGTCCGGTGTATTTTTTCCGTCATGATGGCCAGCATGGTGATGGCAAAGATCACGACAGAGATGATTTGAGGCGTTGTCAAATGATTCACGCTCCCTTCTTTTTTCTCTACAGGTCATCATACTCTCATTCAACAAAAATGTCAATATTTGGCTAAAAGGGAACGAAAAAGAAAGGTTTAAAATCTTTGGAAGGCCCCATTTAGCCGAAATTCGGCTCTTTTTTGCGGCGGAAGACCAGCTTCAGCAGGATGGGAGTGAGGATGGTGGTGACCACCACCACCACGATGACCGGCCCGAACAGCTCGGTGTTGATGAGGCCCAGGGCCGCCCCCTTGGTGGCCACGATAAGGGCCACCTCTCCGCGGGAGACCATGCCCACGCCGATCTGGAGAGACTCCCGGCTGGTGTAGTGGCAGAGCCTGGCCCCTAAGCCGCAGCCCAGCATCTTGGAGAGCACGGCCACGATGGTGAAGACCACGGCGAAAAGGGCGATGTGGGCGTTCATGGCGGTCAGCTCCACCTGCAGGCCGATGCTGGCGAAGAAGACCGGGGAGAGGTAGAGGAAGGAGATGGACTGGAAATTTTGCGCTAAGTAGGCGGTCCGGTTCTGGGAGGTGCTGTTGGACAGGACCAGACCGGCCATGAAGGCACCGGTGATGTCGGTGACCCCGAAGACCGCCTCCGCCAGGAAGGACAGCAGCAGGCAGAAGACGAAGGCCACGATGGCGTGCTGGGTGCGGTTTTCCTGGGTCTTGCAGGTCCACCAGCGGTAGAACCGGGAGAAGGCGATGCCCACCGCCACGGCGAATAGGAAGAACAGCACGATCTTCAGCAGGACCGCTACCACGTTGACGGAGGTGTCGGCAAAGCTGGTGACGATGGTCAGGGCGACGATGCCCAGCACGTCGTCAATGATGGCGGCCCCTAAGATGGCGCTGCCCACAGGCCCCCGGAGCTTGCCCATCTCCCGCAGGGTCTCCACGGTGATGCTCACCGAGGTGGCGGTGAGGATGATGCCCAGGAAGATATTCTGCAGGAAGAGGGAGCCCTCCGGGCCGGGGGTGCTGTTCACTAACAGGGCAGGGTCGTTGAAGGCCAGGCCCACCAAAAAGCCGCCCACCAGGGGCAGGATCACTCCGGCCAGGGCGATGCAGAAGGAGGCCTTGCCGCTGCGCTTGAGCTCGTTGAGGTCCGTCTCCATGCCGGAGGTGAACATCAGCACGATGACACCCAGGCTGGCGGTGGTCTTGATGAAGTCCGTCTCCTGGATGACGTTCAGCACGGCGGGGCCCAGCAGCAGACCGGCCACCAGCGCGCCCACCACCTGGGGCATCCGGAACCGCTGGGAGAACAGGCCCAGGACCTTGGTGGAGAGGAGGATCAGAGCCAGATCCAGTAAATATTTATAGGCTTCCATGGGATTCACCTCTGTGTTCTATAAAATAGAAGTGTATATTGCTTTTTTGCATCCGACATTATAGGCCCACTTTCAGGAAATGGCAACAATTTTTAGGAAATTTCAACAAAAACGGCAAAAATGTAACATAAAGAAGTGGAAAAGGGTGAAAAACCTGCCAATAAAAGGGAAAACAGGAAGAAAATATCCGTGAAAAATCTGCCGAAATTCCGTCTTTAGGCAAAAATAAGCCCTGCTATGGCAATTTTTACCATAGCAGGGTCGGAGGGTGCGGGAGGGGGAGAGCTCAGGCTCCGGCATCGGCCAGGGTCAGGGCCTGGTCGGTGTTGAAGGAGTAGCCCTGGCTGTCGATGGTGAGGATGATGGTGCTGCTCTTGCCGGTGCCGTAGACGGTGGTGCCCCGGTCCAGGAGCCGCTGGAGGACCACGGCGGTGGGGTGGTGGTAGGAATTACCCACCAGGTAGGAGACCACCGCGTACTCCGGCCGGATCACATCCAGGAACTCCTGGCTGGTGGAGGTCCTGGAGCCGTGGTGGGCCACCTTCAGCACGTCGATGTCCCCGAAGAGGTCCAGGCTGGCCAGCTCAGCGGTCTTGGTCATGTCCCCGGTGAAGAGGACGGAGGTGTTACCGCAGATGAGCTGGCAGATCACGCTGCTGTCGTTGCTGGCTTCCCAGTCGTCGCCGGTCTCGATGATAGACAGGACCGCGTCAGGGCCTAAGGAGATCATGCGGTCCTCGTCATAGGAGAGGACGCAGTCCGGCTCCGCCTGGACGGCGTTCCAGTAGTTCTGATAGGTCTTGGTGGTGGCGGGGCGGCCGCTGTCGATGACCTCGCTGACCTGGAAGGCGGCCAGGGCATCGTCCAGCCCGCCTAAGTGGTCTGCGTCGGGGTGGGTGGCGATGAGGTAGTCCAGCGGCCCGTCCACATAGGAGGACAGATAGGAGACTACGGTGCTCCCGGCCTTGTTGTCGCCGCCGTCGATGAGGACCTCCATCTGGCCGTAGTCGATGAGGATGGCATCTCCCTGGCCCACGTCGATGAAGTGGACCCGCAGCACCGGCGCGCCGGTGGTCACCACCACGCAGCGGGTGTCGTTGTTCCAGGAGACCTGGGCCCCGAAGGCCTCCAGCACCGCCCGGATGGGCAGGTAGGTCCGGTCGGACACCAGGATGGCGCTGGTGTCGATGGCCTGGGCCGCGCCGTTGACCTGGATCTGGGGGACCCCGATGGGGACCCGGACGGTGATGCCGTCCTTCTCCGCCACGGCGGTGCGGGTGTCGGCCTCCCAGGTCACTGCGCAGCCGAAGGCCTCTAAGGTCTTGCGGAAGGGGACCTGGGTGCGGTTCGCGCCGTCGATGAAGGGATAGCCGTAGGTGTCGTCAAAGGCCACCGCCTGCCCGTCGATGGTGACCCGCACCGTGGACGCGGCGGAGGCGGGGAGGACCATCAGGGTGCAGAGAAGGGCGAAGACCAGCAAAAATTGTCCGTATTTTTTCCAGTTTATCATGGGTTTCTCCTGTCTGCCGGGGGACCCGGCGCATGTAACGATCAGTGAGAGCGGGAGGGCATTTCGGGGACGGCTGCGCGCGCTTTCTCCGATAGTTTGACAGCTCCGGCGGAGGGTTATCACCGCCGGAGCCTTCCATCTTTTTCTCTTAGTATACTCCATTTGGACCAAAAATGCAAAATTGCCGCCGGGCCCTGCGGCGCGCCGGGGGGCTCACAGCGTTTTGATCATATAGATCACATCGTCCATGGGGTTGTTGTAATAGGGGGCGCATTCCTGAAAGCCGTATTTTTCATACAGGTGGATGGCGGCTTTCATGGGGAGGAGGGTGTCCAGCACCATTTCCCGATACCCGGCCGCCCGGGCGCACGCGAGGATCTCCCGGACCAGGCGGTCGCCCAAATGCAGGCCCCGTGCCTCCGGTTTGAGGTAGAGCCGCTTCATTTCGCACCGGGTCTCAGAGTGTTTGTGATAGGCGACCATGCCCAGGACCTCAGAGCCTTCCAGGGCGATCCGCAGTTCTCCCTGGGGCGGGGTGTATTTTGCGGCGAGATCTTCCAGCTCGTCTGCGAGGTTTTGGAAGGAGAGATCCCGGTCCAGCTGCCGGGTGTAGGCAACCAGCAGTTCCTTTACCTGGGGCAGATAGTCGTTTCCGCAGATGATCTTCATGAGCACCGCCTCCTTATGGTTCGATCAGATAGGATTCGATCAGTTTTTTAAGCTGCCGATGGGCACGACATAAACGCCATCTTGACGGCGGTAGGCGTAATCTCCGGTTCCGGTCAGAACCATGAGGAAGGAGGGCGCGTTCATCTTGTCGGTGTCGATTTTCGCCGCCATGGACTTCAAGCTCTTTGCACCCTCTTCGATGAGCTTATCGCCGCCGAGCTTGATCTCGATGAGTCCGTATTTCCCGTTCCGCAGATGAATGACCGCGTCACATTCTTGCCCGTCCTTATCCCGATAGTGGTATACTTCACCATGCAGCGCATCTGCAAATACACGCAGGTCACGGATGCAGAGCGTCTCAAAGAGGAATCCAAAAGTTTTCAGGTCATTGATGAGATCATTCGGACCGATACCCAAGGCTGCCGCCGCAATGGAGGAGTCTATATAATACCGGGTGTCGGACGAGCGGATAGCAGTTTTAGAGCGCAGGTTTGGATTCCATGCGGGCATGTCCTCGATCACGAAGATCTTTCGGAGCGCATTCAAATAGGAAGCCACAGTCTCCTCGCAGATCGGCGTTTCATCATTCGCGGCCACATCCTGCGCAAGCACTGTGTTCGGCACTTGACTGCCTTGATTTCTTGCATAGGAACGCATGAGCCGACGAACACGCGCCGGATTCTTTTGCACGTTGTCAGCTCGGTTGATATCGGAATGGACGACGGCATCGTAGTAATCCATCGCCTGATCCAGGGCGATCTCATCTCTCATATCTACCGCCTGGGGCCAACCGCCTCGGCAGATAAGGAAGGCCAAACGATCAATGCTGAGCGCGGACTCGCCATCGATCTCTTCGGCACCGTCAAACAGGGATTTTAAGCTGACATCGCCTGTGGAATCCCCGGATTCATACAAACTCATCGGCCGCATGGTCAGCCATGTGAAGCGTCCCGTGCCAGAGTGGGTGATCTCCTTTGTGTCGGCAGGTACCGCAGAGCCGGTCAACACAAACTGCCCCAGCTCCCCACGGTGGTCGACCTCAAAGCGGATAGCGTCCCATAGCTTTGGCGCAAGCTGCCATTCGTCGATCAGTCTCGGGGTCTCGCCCTTGAGCAGTCGTTTGGGGTTCAGCTCAGACATGGTGATATTCTGTTCCTTCTTTTCTGGGTCATCCATGTAGAGGATGCTGGAGGCGATCTGTTCGGCGGTGGTGGTCTTTCCGCACCACTTTGGCCCCTCGATCAAGACAGCTCCCTTGCCTTCCAGCTTTCGCTTTAACATATCATCCGCAATGCGTGCTCTGTATTTTTTCATTGAAAACACCTCGTTTCCATTGGTATGCTTTCGGTATCTGCAGTTTGATTATATCTCAGACCCGCCGATCTCACAATCATTTTCCGACGATCGGCGAAATATTTTTCCGACGATTGGCGACAAAAAAATCCGACGATTGGCGAAAAGAGCCTGCTGCAGTGCTGCAGCAGGCTCTTCCTGTCTTTTTTTGTGCGGTCACGCAGAGATCCCCTCCAGCAGCGCGGCCAGGTCCCGGCCTCGTCCAGCTGATAGGTCCTCTGGAAGAGGGCCTGGGCCTCGTCCCAGAAGGGCCTGTCGGCCCCTGCGCCCCGGTCATAGTCCGGCCGCCCGAAGCGCCGGACCAGCTCGGTCAGATACCAAAAGCCTGTGGACTCGGTCCCCAGGTCGAAGCGGACGGTGACCGCCGGAGCAAAGCAGCCGACCTCCACCCGGAGCGCCGTCTCCCGGAGGGTGGCTTGGAGGAGGATGTCATGATAGTCCAGGCTGGAAAACCAAATGCCGTATTTTGCCTTGGCCTCCGCTTCTGCGGCCTCCAAGTCCGCCAGACAGCGCTCGGTGAAGGCATCTAAGGTGGAGTAGTGGTTTCCATAGGCCACCGTGCCGGTGTGGGACACCTCTGTGCAGCCGCCGCCGATGGAGATGCCGGTGACCTGACCGCCCAGGGCTTTGTCTGCCCCCTGCCTTGAGCCGGAAGCCCAGGCGGCAGAGCGCCCCAAAGGCCAGGGCCAGGAGCAGGTAGAGCAGGAGACTTCCGATCCGCTCCCCCTAGGAGAGGCCGTCTGCGGTCAGGACCACGGGGATGCAGAGGACACTGACGAAGCAGAGAAAGCCGCCGCCGAGCCTCAGAAACCAGCGCAGAATCGTTTTCATGTGCAGTACCTCCTTGATGCTATGGAAGATTTAGTTGTATTCCCCGTATTCGCAGCCCACGTTTTCGCAGAGGACCTCGTCGATGAGCTTCCCGCTGCGGTACAGCTTGACAGTCCCTCTGCCGTTCCCGCCGTTCCACAGGCGGTTGTGGAGCTTCCTGCCGTTGGGGGCCTCGTAGTTCACCAGGAGCATATCCTTCTTCTCGCAGGTGATGTCCGTCACCATGCGGTTCCGCCAGGTCTTCTGCTCCACATGCCAGAGGATCTGGGTGTCCGTTTCCCGACAGTCGAATTTCGTCCGGGTGAAGGTCCAGAATTTCGAGAAGTTGAATTCGTAGCAGGTCCCCTCGTGCCAATAGGCCGACAGCAGCTTGCGCTTCAGGGCGACGGGGCCCACCTTCGGGCAGCCGCCGCCGATGTCGAAGACGCTGTTGTGCAGCTTCTGCCCGGTGACCTTGCTGGTCAGGTTGTTGGAGGAGAGCCACACCCAGGGGGAGGTGAAGTCCTTGCCCCAGTTCTTGTCGGCGTAGCCATAGCAGGTCTCAGGGGTGACGAGATAGGTCTCACCGTTCCAGGTGATGGTCCCTTCGTAGGCGGTCTTCATGCCCTCGGCGTGCCAGAACATCTCAAAGAGCTGCAGCTTCCGGAAAAGGCTTCCCGCGCCGTAGCCCACGTTGAAGGCCACCTGCTTCCGGATCTTCAGGTCCCAGGACATCTCGCCGTTCTGGCACATCCACTCGGGGTGGGACTCCGCGTCCTCGATGCGGATGTGTCCGCGCATTTCTGTCTCGGTGCAATAGCAGTCCTCTGCCTGCACGGAGAAGGGGACCCCGAAGGACACATCCACCTGCTCCCAGCCGAAGAAGCGGTGGAGCTGGGCGGCATCCTCGCCCCAGGCCCCGGCCTTGACCATCAGGTAGGAGGGGCGGATGCCCTTTTCCTTGTTGTCCGCCTGCTGCCCCAGGA
>CAYNZG010000020.1:0-12910 GCA_964401525.1 uncultured Ruminiclostridium sp. | reverse complement strand
GTCCAGGGCACTGGTGGCCTCGTCCAGGATGACGATTGCCGGGTCCTTCAAAAAGACCCGGGCGATGCTGATGCGCTGCTTCTGCCCGCCGGAGAGGGTCACGCCCCGCTCGCCCACATAGGTGTCGTAGCCGTCGGGCATCTGCATGATATCCTCATGGATCTCCGCCCGCAGGGCCGCCTCCATGACCTCCCGGTCAGTGGCCTCCGGGCGGCCGTAGCGGATGTTCTCCCGGATGGTCCCCGCAAAGAGGAACACATCCTGCTGGACCACGCCGATCTGCCGCCGCAGGGAGCGCTGGGTCACCTGCCGAACGTCGTGACCGTCCACCAGCAGACGGCCCCCGGTCACATCATAAAAACGGGGGATCAGCTGGGAGATGGTGGTCTTGCCCCCGCCGCTGGGGCCCACCAGGGCGAACTTCTCCCCGGCCTTGATGTGCAGGTCCACCTGCTTCAGCACATCGGCCTTGTCCTGATAGTGGAAGCTGACCTGCTCGAAGGTGATCTCTCCCCGGACGCTGTCCAGGTCCCGGGCCGCCGGGGCATCCTGCACCTCCGGCTCCAGCCGCATCAGCTCTAAGAAGCGGGTGAAGCCCGCGGAGCCCTGCATGAACTGCTCCACGAAGGTCATCAGCTTCCGCACGGGGGTGATGAAGGTGGTCACATACAGGGTGAAGGCCACCAGGTCGGCATAGTTCACCGTGCCGCCCATGATGAAGCAGCCCCCGGCCCCGATGACCAGCACTGGCATGATGGAGGTGCAGAACTCCATGCCGCCCATAAAGGTGGCCATAGTCTTATAGTAGACCTGCTTGGCCTGGACGAACTGGGCATTCATGGCGTTGAACTTGGCCTTCTCGGTCTCCTCGTTCTGGAACGCCTTGGCCGTGCGCATCCCGGAGATACCCGACTCAATGGTGGCGTTGATCTCTGCGGTCTTGGCCTTGAGCTTCAGGTTGGCCCGGCGGAGCCGCCGCCGTTGGTACATGGTAAAGGCGATGAACACCGGCACCAGGCAGAAGGCCATCACAGCCAGCCGCCACTCGATGGTGCACATGATGCAGAAGGCTCCCACCAGGGTCACCGTGGAGATGAACAGGTCCTCCGGCCCGTGGTGGGCCAGCTCCGTGATCTCGAACAGGTCGTTGGTCACCCGGGACATGAGCACGCCGGTGCGGTTCCGGTCATAGAAGCTGTAGCTCAGGCTCTCCATGTGGGCAAAGAGGTCCCGCCGCAGGTCCGCCTCCACCCGGACCCCGAAGAGATGCCCCCAATAGGACACGACGAAGTAGAGCAGCCCCTTGCCCACATAGGCCAGGATGAAAAAGGCCACCACCCAGAAAAAGGCCCGGTACTCCTGCCTGGGCAGCAGCTCGTTGAGGGCGGCCCGGGAGGCATAGGGAAAGGCCAGGTCAATGAGGCAGATCACCAGGGCGCAGCACATATCTAAAATAAAGAGGGTCTTGTGGGGCCCGTAATAGGAGAGAAAGATCTTCAGCGGGTGTGTCTTTTTATAGTAGTCAACAGGCTTCATGGCGGTCCTCCGAAAGAAAGTTAACTTTTATTATATCGGTTTTTTCTTCCCCTGGCAACGGATCCCAGAAAATGTTTTCCGATCTGCCCCGTTAGGATTGACACCCATGGGAAGATGGTGTATCATCCAGATTGTACGATTTCTAACATTTGGAGGGATATTTTTTGGAGAACGCAGTCCAGCCCAATCTGGCGGTCATGCAGCTGGCCCGCATCGTCAACCAGCTCCACCGTGTCGCCCTGAGCGTGGAGACCGTCCCCCCGCCCTGCTCCATGACGGTCTCCCAGGTCTCCGTCATCGGCTACCTGCTCCTGCGGAGCGACGAGGAGGTCTATCAGAAGGACATCGAGCAGTTTTTTAAGCTGCGGCGGTCCACGGTCAGCAGTATGCTCACCACCATGGAGAAGAAAGGGATCCTGACCCGACAGTCCGTACCCCACGATGCCCGCCTGAAGAAGCTGGTCCTCACGGAGATGGGCCAGCAGATGAGCAGCACCGCAACGCAAATTTTTTTCAAGGTCAACGAGTTGATGATCCAGGGACTGACGCTGGAAGAGCAGGCTTCCCTGGCCGCCATCCTGACCAAGATCGAAGATAATTTGACCCGCGCCGAGCTGTAAGCCCGGCCACGCAACCAACATCCCAGGAGGTACAACGACACATGAAAAAACGCATCCTTTCCCTTGCCATGGTCCTGACTCTGCTCCTGCTGCTGTGCAGCTGCGGAGAGGAGGAGACCGTGGAAGCTGACAACTCCACCCCCGTAGAGGTCGCCACGGTCGCGAAAACATCCATCTCTTCCGAGAGCAGCGTCTCCGGCCAGGTGACCTCCGGCACCCAGGAATCGGTCTCGGTGGCCCTCTCCGTCCGGTGCACCCAGGTGTATGTGGAGGCCGGTGACTACGTCACCGCCGGACAGACCATCTGCACCCTGGATATGGCCTCCACCTGGGCCAGCTATGAGACCGCCCAGAAGTCCTATGAGACCGCCCGGAAGAGCTACAACGATCAGTCCGCCGTCCTGTCCCAACAGGTGGCCATGGCGGAGAAGAACGTCTCCGACACCCAGGCCCTGTTCGAGATCGGTGCCGCCTCCCAGATAGAGGTGGACAACGCCAGGCTGCAGTATGAAAGCGCCAAGGCCAGCATGAACTCTGCCCTGAGCCAGCTGGAACTGAGCATGCAGAACGCCCAGACCTCCCTGACCCAGCTGGAGTCCTCCCTGGCCAACATCGACCGCAGCGGCAACGTGGTGGCCCCCATCTCCGGCAATATCCTCTCCCTGAACGCCGCGAAAAATTCCTTCGTCTCCCCCGGCATGCCCGTGGCCACCATCGACTCCACCACGGACATGGAGGTCACCGCCTCCGTCTCCGAGGCTCTGGTGACCAAGCTCTCCGTGGGCAGCAAGGTGAACGTCTCCATCTCCTCCGCCGGGAAGGAGTTCCAGGCCACCATCTCCGCCGTGGATCACTCCGCCAGTCCCCAGACCCACCTCTATCAGGTGACCATCGCCGTCCCCTCCGGCTCCGCCAGCGGTCTGCTGTCCGGGATGTTCGCTGATGTCACCTTCTACACCGATACCCAGAACAACGTGGTGGTCATCCCCACCGAAGCCATCCAAACCGGGATGGACGGCCAGTATGTCTACACCCTGGACAGCAATGACAAGGCCCACAAGGTCCTGGTAGAGACCGGCCTGGTAGGCGACGGCGTCACCGAGATCACCTCCGGCCTGGTGGGCGGGGAACGCCTGGTCACCGTGGGCCAGTTCTATCTGTCGGAGGGTGCCTCCGCCCGCGTTGTTTCCGGCGAGGTGTAAACCATGAAGATCGCAGCCTTTTGTATCAAGCATAAAGTCACCACCATCATGGCCTTCATCATGATCGCCATCTTCGGCGTGACCTTTTACAGCAACCTGAAGCTCTCCCTCATGCCCAACATGGAGTACCCCGCCGCCGTGGTCATGAGCACCTACGTCGGCGCCAGCCCCGAGGACATCGAGGAGCTGGTCACCCGCCCCCTGGAATCCAGCATCTCCACCCTGGCCGGTGTGGACAGCCTTCAGTCCACCTCCTCGGAAAACGTCAGCATGGTCATGATCACCTATCAGGACGGCACCGACGTGGACCAGGCCGCCATCAAGCTGCGGGAGAAGTTCGACCTGCTCACCCTCCCCGACGGGGCCAGTGACCCCATCATCTATAACTTCAACATCTCGGATATGATGCCCGTGGCCGTCATCGCCCTCACCGGCGACGACCTCATCCAGCTCCAGTCCGTCGCAGACGACACCGTCGGCCCGGCTTTGGAGCGTCTGGACGGCGTGGCCTCCGTGGATGTCAGCGGCGGCATCCAGCAGCAGATCTCCGTGGAGGTCAATGCAACGGCCCTGGCCGGGTACGGCCTGTCCATGACCGACGTGTCCAACTACCTGGCCGCCGCCAACGTCCTCTTCCCCGGCGGCGACGTGCAGAACGGCACCAACGTCCTGACCGCCACCACCAACGGCAAGTTCCAGACCCTGGAGGACGTGGCCAACACCGTCCTCTTCCTCCCCACCGGCGGCACCATCCGCCTGAGCGAGGTGGCCAACGTCTACCTGGATTCCGACCTGGGCAGCAGCGCCGCCAAGGTAGACGGCGACCGCTGCGTCATCCTGACCGTCAACAAGCGCTCCGGCGCCAACGAGGTGGAGATCTCCAACAAGATCTCCGATGCCCTGGAGGAGCTCCAGGAGGAAAACGGGACCGTGAATCCCCTGGTGGTCTATAAGGCCAGCGACTACATCATGCAGGTGGCCATGAACGCCATCCAGAACATCGTCCTGGGCGTGCTGCTCTCCGCCATCGTGGTCTTCGCCTTCCTGCGGAGGGGCGGCCCCACCGTCACCATCTCCCTTTCCATGCCCTTCTGCGTGCTGACGGTGTTCCTTCTCATGAATGTCTTTGACCTCTCCCTGAACATGATGAGTCTGGGCGGCATCGCCATGTGTATCGGCATGGTGGTGGACAACTCCATCGTGGTCCTGGAGAACATCTATCGCTACGCTGGTGACGGCTACAGCAAATATGACAGCTGCGTTCTGGGCACCGGCGAAGTGGTCTCCTCCATCACCGCATCCAGCTTGACCACCGTTGCTGTCTTCCTGCCCATTGGCCTCAGCGGCGGCATGGCCGGCATGATGTTCAAGGATTTCTCCCTGACGGTGGCCTTCCTCATCCTCTCCTCCCTGTTTATCGCCCTGACCCTGGTGCCCCTGATGTGCTACTTCCTGCTGGACGAAAACGCCGCCCGGCTGCAGAAGCTCACCAACCGGAAGAAGCAGTCCAAGCTGACGGAAAAGATCGCCCTGCTCTCTGCCAAGTATCACCAGCTGCTGAACTATTTTATCCACAACCGCCTGAAGGCCTGCCTGATCTCCGTGGGCATGGTGGTGGTCTTCCTGCTCAGCTGCCTGACCACCAACATGACCCTCATCCCCGACATGGACCAGGGCATGGTGAGCATCACCGTGGAGACCCCCACCGGCACCGAGCTGGAGGGCACCTCCGCCTATGCCGACCGTGTGGTCGGTCTGGTCCAGGAGAACTGCCCCGAGCTGGATAACCTCTACATGACCATCGGCGGCGGCATGATGGGCGGCGGCACGGAGTCCGCCTCCATCACCGTGAACCTGGTGGGCCGGAGCGAACGCGACCGGTCCAGCGAGGAGGTCGCCGACGACCTGAAGACCCTCTTCCGGGACATCGCCGGCTGCGAGATCACCGTCAGTGCCTCCAGCACGATGTCCATGGGCAGCGGCGGCGACATCCAGGTGGATATCAGCGGCGACGACTTCGACATGCTGAACCAGATCACCAACGACCTGACCCAGCAGATCGCCGCCCTGGAGGATGCCACCGAGGTGACCAACTCCCTGGAGAACAACATCCCCGCCATCACCGTGTCGGTGAATGACAGCGCGGCGGCCCAGTATCACCTGACCTCCGCCACCATCGGCGCAGCCGTCCGTTCCGAGCTCACCGGCTCCACCGCCACCACCGTCACCCTGGACGGCAACGACCTGGACGTGGTGGTCAAGGGCAGCGGCGTCAACGCCGAGAGCCTGGATGCCGTCCGCTCCATGCCCCTGCCCACCCCCACCGGCGGCACCGTCCCCCTGTCCTCTGTGGCCGATGTCTCCATCGAGCTGACCCCCCAGAGCATTTCCCGCACCGACCAGGTCCGCCAGGTCCAGATCACCGGCGACTCCATCAGCGGCGACACCACCGCCATCACAGAGTCCGTCCAGGCGGTGCTGGACGGCTACGCGATGCCCGACGGCTATCGGGCCGAGATCAGCGGCTCCTACACAGACATGATGGAAAACTTCCAGTCCCTGCTGCTGGCCATGGTGGTAGCCATCGGCCTGGTGTACTTTATCCTGGCTGCCCAGTTTGAGTCCTTCGTCATGCCCGTCATGGTCATGCTCATCCTGCCTGTGGCCCTGTCCGGTGCCCTGTTCGGTCTGCCTGCGACCCGTCAGGATCTGTCCATGGTCGTTCTGCTGGGACTCATCATGCTGGTGGGCACTGTGGTCAACTCCTCCATCGTGCTGGTGGACTACATCAACATCCGGCGGACCAACGGCATGGAGAAGAATGAGGCCATCCTGGCCGCCTGCCCCCTCCGTGTGCGCCCCATCCTGATGACCACCCTCACCACCGTGCTGGCCCTGATCCCCATGGCCATGGGCAGCGGCGAGGGCAACGAGATGCTCCAGCCCATGGGCATCGTGATGATCTTCGGTATGGTCATCTCCACTGTGGTCACCCTGCTCTTCACCCCGGTCTATTACTCCGTGCTGGACAGCCTGTCCGAGCGGATGGGTCGTCCCTTCCAGGAGCGGAAGGAGCGCAAGCGCCGCGAACTGCTCAAGCAGATCGCCCAGGCGGAGGCTGCGCAGCAGACCATCCCTGTTCCCTCCATCCCCGGCAGCGAACCCCCTGCACAATAACAACAGCAAAGAAGCGTCCGAGCGTTAAACGCTCGGACGCTTTCCCTATCGAAACGAGACCGTCTGTGCCTCCGGCAGGGTCCCATTTTCTCCGGAGAAAATGGGGGAAAGAGCGCCGGGGCTTTGCCCCTGGATCCCGGTGAGGTAGGTGAATCCCTTCAAGGCTGTGGGATCAATCTTGTCATCGTGCCTGCGGCTCTGAATCGGCAGGCCGTCCGTGGCGCACCCACCGGCTGGGCGCGCGGGAACATAAGCAGTACCCTGCAAGGAGTCCATGATAGTACGTCAAAACGGCCGAGCGTTAAAACGCTCGGCCGTTTGTTGTGCCTATCGGTTTGTACTTCTTTAATATAAGGTCGCCACGGGCTGCTCCGGAGGCGTACCGGCCTCCAGGCTGACCACACCCAGGACGGGGCCTTTCTTGTTGTAGACCCGGTTGTGCTTGATGGAAATCTTGGCAGTGATCTCCACCCACTGGTCGTCCTTCAGCTTGTCCACGTCGTAGCCGGTGCAGACCATGCCCGCAAAGGTGATGTCGTCCACGCAGCAGGTCATGAGCTGACGGCCCAGGATGAAGCTGCCGCTGGGGAGCTTGTCCCGCAGCATGGTGAAGCCACCGATCTGGATGGTCTTGCCCTTGTACTTATCCGGCTCCTCGGAGATGTCCTGATACCAGATGGCATAGTCCTCCGGCTGGATGCGGATGACAGGAGCGTTGATGTCAAAGGGCAGCTCCTCGGGGGTGTCGTCATAGTAGACCTCGCCGGTCTTGTCCTCGTAGGCGATGTTGGTCCGGCGGCTGACGGCCCGGATGATCTTGTGTATCTCCACCTTATCGACCTTCTCGTCGGCCCGGTTCAGGACCACCATCTCGCAGCTCTTGAGCTTGTCCACCACCAGGCCGCGCATATTGGCGTTGTAGGTCAGGAAGGTCTGGGAGTCGGCAAACATGAACTCCTGATAGACCAGCCAGGAGTCGGGCATGTTCTGGTACAGGTCATCCAGCATCCACATGCCGTTGTACTCGATGACCACCCGCTCCACTGCGTGCTTCTTCTGCAGCCGCTCCAAGTTGGAGGGGGTCAGCTCAGACTGGTCGTCGATGAGCTCGATAAAAACATTGTGGCCGGAGAAGGTGGCGGGCTCGTATTCCTCCTCGCCCTCCTCACAGAGCAGCAGCAGGGTGCTCTCGCCGTTGTTGAAGCGAACGTCCTCCAGGGTCTCCTGGATGAACTTGGTTTTGCCTGCGTCCAAAAAACCGGTAAACAGGTATACTGGGATCTCTTCCATCATAGTTTCGTTCCTCTTTTGTTCAGTTCAGGTGGAACAGGCCTTCCAGGGCGTGCTCCTTCAGCTCTGCGCCGATGACGCACAGACGGCCGGTGATGCCTGCGGCCCCGCGGCGGACATTCTCCTCGCCGGGCACATAGTCGAAGTGGAGCCAGGTGCCGTCTGCACAGGGGACGATGCCCTTGGCGCGGAGGACCACGCCATAGCTTGCCTCGTCGGCCAGAGCAGCCAGCGCACCGGTGATCTCCTCCTCGGTGTACTTCCGGGGCGTCTCGGCACCCCAGCTGATGAAGACCTCATCGGCATCATGATGATGGTGGTGATGGTCGTGGTCGTGGCAGCCGCAGGTGCAGTCAGGACCATGGTCATGGTCGTGATGATGTTCGTGCTCATGGTCATGGTCGTGGTGATGCTCGTGCTCATGGTCATGATCGTGGTGGTGCTCATGCTCGTGATCATGATCGTGGTGGTGCTCATGCTCATGCTCGTGATCATGATCGTGGTGATGCTCGTGCTCGTGATCATGGTCGTGGTCATGGCAGCCGCAGGTGCAGTCGGGACCGTGGTCGTGGATGTCCTTGGAGGCCTGCTCGGCGGCCAGGCGGGCCAGCTCGTCCTTCAGGGTGTCCTTGTTCTCCATGGTCTCCAGGATCTGCTTGCCGTCCAGTTCCTCCCAGGGGGTGGTGATGATGGGAGCGTTGGCGTTGTGCTCCCGCAGCAGCTTCACGGCATCCAGCAGCTTCTTCTCGGTCATGCCGCCGGTGCGGCTCAGGACGATGGTTGCTGCGTGCTCGATCTGGTTGTTGTAGAACTCACCAAAGTTCTTCATGTAGATCTTGCACTTGGAGGCATCGGCCACCGTGACGAAGGCGTTCAGGGCGATGTCGTGGTTCTCCACCTTCTGGACTGCCCCGATGACGTCGGACAGCTTGCCCACGCCGGAGGGCTCGATGATGATGCGGTCGGGCTTGAACTGGAACAGGACCTGCTCCAGGGCCTGGCCGAAGTCACCCACCAGGCTGCAGCAGATGCAGCCGGAGTTCATCTCGGTGATCTCCACCCCGGCGTCCTTCAGAAAGCCGCCGTCGATGCCGATCTCGCCGAACTCGTTTTCAATGAGGACCAGCTTCTCCCCCTGATAAGCCTCTTCGATGAGCTTCTTGATGAGGGTCGTCTTACCAGCCCCTAAAAAGCCGGAAAAAATATCAATTTTCGTCATGTCGTTTCCTCCTGTTCTGTTTTATGGTCATACCGGCTGCCCTGCTGCACGCCGTCCCGGCGGAAGGCCGTCTGGATGGCGTTGAGCACCCGCTTTTTATCCGCGGTCCACAGGGGAGCCAGCAGAGTTCGCTTCGCCCCGTCGCCGGTGAGACGATGGATGACCATCTCCGGCGGCAGCACCGCCAGGCAGTCCTCCAACAGGGCAATGTATTCTTCTAAAGAGAGGATGGGCACCTTCCCGGCCCGATAGTCCCGGGCCAGATCGGTCCCCTCCAGCACGTGGAGGAGCTGGAGCTTGATGCCGTCTGCCCCGCTCCGCCCCACATAGCGGACGGTCCCCACCATGTCCTCCTGGCTCTCCCCGGGCAGGCCCAGAATCACATGGGTGATGACCTCTGCCCCAGCGGCTTTCAGCCGGGCCACCGCATCCTCATAGACCGGCAGCTCATATCCCCGCCGGAGATACCGGGCCGTATCCGGGTGGATGGTCTGTAAGCCCAGCTCCACCCACACGGGCTTCTCCTCCGCCAGGCGGGCCAACAGGTCCACCACTGGCTGCGGCAGGCAGTCCGGCCGGGTGGCCACCGACAGGGCCACCACCTCCTCCGGCTCCATAGCCTGGCGGAAGATGGTCTCCAAATGGGCCACCGGCGCGTAGGTGTTGGTGAAGCTCTGAAAGTAGGCGATGTATTTACCGCCCCGGTCCTTCCTTGCCACCCTGGCCTTGGCCGCCTGGAGCTGCTGGCGGATGTCCCCGCAGACCGGCGCGGCGAACTCCCCGGAGCCCACATCGCTGCAAAAGATGCAGCCACGGGTGTCTAAGGTCCCGTCCCGGTTGGGGCAGGTCATGCCGCCGTCCAAAGCCAGCTTATAGACCTTGCAGCCGAAGCGCGCCCGAAGGGCCTGGTTCAGGGAGCGATAGGCCGTCACGGCTGCCCTCCCTCTTCCCAGGCCCCGGTGCAGAAGAGGGTAAAGGTCCCGCTGCCCAGCAGGGTCCCGGCTCCGTCGCGGAGCTCCACCTCTGCCACGCAGATGGTCTTCCCCCGGTTCTTGATGCGGCCCTCAGCGATGAGGTGGCCGTTCTCGGTGTTGCGGAAAAAGGAGAAGCTGCTGTTCACGGTCACATAGCGCATCCCGTTGGTGCGGGCCGCGCCTCCGGCGGCGCAGTCGGCCATGGTCAGGAACATCCCCCCATGGACCGCCCCGAAGAGGTTCCGCTGGGCCGGGGTCAGGTCCGCCTCCACCCGGGCATAGTCCTCCCGCATCTCCGTGAGGACGATTCCGTTGTGGAGCATGAAGCTGTTCTGCGCGTTGGTGGCCTTGATCTTCTGGCTAAAATCCATAGGTCTCCTCGTTTTCTGTCACAGGACCAGGAAGGTCACGCCGTTGTTGTAGCGGTCCAGATCCCGGTCCCGGCGGAGGTCATCGCACCGAGCAAAGGCCCGGCGGGTGGCCTCCTCAAAAATGGAAAAGGACTCTCCGGGGATGTAGTCCCGGAGCTCGCCCCGATCCCTGCACTGGGCCAGGTAACGCCGGGCGGTGGTGCGGAGCTTTCCTCCGGCACCGGTGGAGCCGTAGCCGTGGATGATCTTCAGCACGGTGCAGCCCATGCTGCGGGTGCGACCGATCTCCATGGTCAGCCGCTGCATGGCCTGGTCCACCGTAGGCCGCCCCAGCTCCAGGTTCACTTCCCGCAGGGTGGACAGGGTCTTTGCCATGTCAGTCCCCGCAGTATTTCCGGCACTGGTCCAGGAAAAAGTCAAAGATCTTCTGGCCGTCCGCGGTGCCGTCCTCCCCGGTCATCTGCTCCGGGTGGAACTGGACCGTCCAGATGGGCAGAGTGCCGTGCTGCATGGCCTCCACCACGCCGTTCTCATCCCAGGCGGTGCGGTACAGCCCCTGGCCGAACTGACGGATGGCCTGGTGGTGGGAGCTGTTGACCGTCAGGTCCTGGCCATACAGAGTATCCAGCATGGTCAGGATGCCCACCTGCACCGGGTGGATCTTATCCTTGCCGTCGGCATCCTCGGCGTGCATCTCCACCAGCCGGTCGTTCATGTCCTGATAGATGTTGCCGCCCAGGGCGATGTTCACCACCTGGTGGCCGCGGCAGATGCCCAGGATGGGCTTGTTCTCGCAGACGCAACGGTTCACCAGCGCCAGCTCTACCTTGTCCCGGGGAATATCGATGTCCCGGGAAGCCCGGTTCGGCTCCTGAAATTCCGCCGGGTCCACATCGCCGCCCCCGGCCAGGATGAGGGCGTCAAATTCCATCTCCGGGTCCGGGCAGTGAAAGGACAGGGCCTCGCCGCCGGCCTTTTCCACCGCTTTTTCATAGAGCCCACTGCTCTCAGGGGAACGAGAAATCAAAATTCGAGGTCTCACAGACATTCCTCCTATACGATTTAACAATATATTATACCACAGGCCCACAGGTTTTGGAACTGTTTTTGCTCGGTTCTTTTCATAATGACAAAGACGCACCGAAGCTCGGTGCGTCTTTGTGGTAACAGGCCGCAGCCTGATCGATTAATACATAGCGCCGCTCATGTCGCCTGCAGGCATACCTGCACCGGTGGCTGCGGGGGTAGCCAGCTTGTCGCCCACCAGAGCTTCGGTGGTCAGCAGCATAGCGGAGATGGAAGCTGCGTTCTCCAGAGCGGAACGGGTGACCTTGGTGGGGTCCACGATGCCGCTGTCGATCATGTCGCAGTAAACTTCCTTGTAAGCGTCGAAGCCATAGCCGATCTCACCGCTGCTTCTGACCTTCTCCAGGATGACGGAGGAGTCCAGGCCGGCGTTGGAAGCGATCTGGCGCAGAGGAGCGGTCAGAGCGCGGCAGATGATCTGCACGCCGGTCTTCTCGTCGCCTTCCACAGCGTCGATGAGCTTCTCCACCTCGGGGATGGCGTTGACATAGGCGGTGCCGCCGCCGGCCACGATGCCCTCTTCCACAGCAGCGCGGGTGGCGTTCAGTGCGTCCTCGATGCGCAGCTTCTTTTCCTTCATCTCGGTCTCGGTAGCAGCGCCCACACGGATGATAGCCACGCCGCCGGACAGACGAGCCAGACGCTCCTGCAGCTTCTCGCGGTCATACTCGGAGGTGGAGCGGTCGAACTCATTGCGGATCTGGGTAGCGCGCTCCTGGATGGCCTCGCTGCTGCCGCCGCCGTCAACGATGATGGTGGTCTCCTTGCCTGCCTTGACCTGGCGGGCAGTACCCAGGTGTGCGATGGTGCAGTCCTGCAGCTCCAGGCCGTAGTCGCTGGAGATGACGGTAGCGCCGGTCAGGATAGCGATATCCTGCAGGTTCTCCTTGCGGCGGTCGCCGAAGCCGGGAGCCTTCACGCACAGGACGTTCAGGGTGCCGCGCAGCTTGTTGACCAGCAGGGTGGACAGGGCCTCGCCTTCCACGTCTTCTGCCATGATGAGCAGCTTACGGTTGGCCTGGATGACCTGCTCCAGCACGGGCAGGATCTCCTGGATGTTGCTGATCTTCTTCTCGGTCAGCAGGATCAGGGGATCGTCCAGAACAGCTTCCATCTTCTCGGTGTCGGTGACCATGTAGGGGGACAGGAAACCGCGGTCCACCTGCATGCCTTCCACGACCTCGCTGTAGGTCTCAGCGGTCTTGGACTCTTCCACGGTGATGACACCGTCAGTGCCCACCTTCTCCATAGCCTCTGCGATCAGGGTGCCGATCTTCTCGTCGCCGGAGGAGACGGTGCCGACACGGGCGATGTCCTCGCTGCCCTTGACAGGCTGGGAGTTCTGCTGGATAGCAGCCACAGCGGCCTTGGTAGCCTTAGCCATGCCCTTGTTCATGACCACGGGGTTTGCGCCTGCCACCAGGTTCTTCATGCC
>CAYNZG010000019.1:0-13026 GCA_964401525.1 uncultured Ruminiclostridium sp. | reverse complement strand
GGAATTCGCCTCCACCTATCAGCTGGACATCCTGGAGATCCCCACCAACAAGCCCCTGGCCCGTATTGACCACTCTGACGAGGTCTACAAGAACGTGAAGGGCAAATACAACGCCATCGTGCGGCAGATCGCTGCCTGCCACGAGAAGGGCCAGCCTGTCCTGGTGGGTACCACCTCCATCGAGAAGTCCGAGCTGGTCTCCAAGCTGCTGACCAAGCAGGGCATCAAGCACAATGTGCTGAACGCCAAGAACCACGAGAAGGAAGCTGAGATCGTGGCCCAGGCCGGTAAGTTCGGGGCCGTCACCGTGGCCACCAACATGGCCGGTCGTGGTACCGACATCATGCTGGGCGGCAACGCGGAGTATCTGGCCAAAAACGACCTGCGCAAGGCCGGTCTCTCCGACGAGATGGTGGCCGAGGCCACCGGCTTTGCCGAGACGGACAACGAGGAGATCCTGAAGGCCCGGAAGATGTTCTCCGAGGCCGAGGCCAAGTACAAGGCCGAGCTGGCTCCCGAGGCCGAGAAGGTCCGCCAGGCGGGCGGCCTGTTCATCCTGGGCACCGAGCGGCACGAGTCCCGCCGCATCGACAACCAGCTCCGCGGCCGTGCCGGCCGTCAGGGCGACCCCGGCGAGAGCCGCTTCTACCTCTCCATGGAGGACGATGTCATGCGTCTGTTCGGCTCCGAGCGGATGCAGAACATGATGGAGACCCTGAAGATCGAGGACGACATGCCCATCGATGCCAAGGTCCTGTCCAACGCCATCGAGAACGCCCAGAAGAAGGTGGAGTCCAAGAACTTCCAGGCCCGTAAGAACACCCTGGAATACGACGACGTCATGAACGTCCAGCGTAACATCATCTACAAGCAGCGCCGCCAGGTCCTGGACGGCGAGAACATGGCCCAGTTCATGCGCAGCCTCATCCACCGCTGGGTGGAGTCCGCCGTCCTGGGCCACCTGGGGGAGAGCAAGCACCTGGATGCCGAGTCCTGGCAGCAGGCAACGGCTCCCTTCCGCGGTCTCTTCTTCGCCCCCGATGCCTTCCAGTATACCGACGGCGACCTGGCCGCAAAGAAGGCCGACGACCTCATCCAGGAGGTGGAGACCTCTGCCCTGGCCGTCTATGATGCCAAGGAGAACGCCCTGGGCGGCGAGCTTATGCGAGAGCTGGAGCGCGTCATGATGCTCCGCACCGTGGACGAGTACTGGATGGACCACATCGACGCCATGCAGGAGCTGAAAAAGGGCATCGTCCTCCGCGCCTATGCCCAGACCAACCCCGTGGATGCCTATAAGAAGGAAGGCTTCGAGATGTTCGAGGGCATGATCCAGGCCATCCAGGAGGAGACCATCCGCCGCATCCTCACTGCCCGGGTCCAGACCAACGAGATCCAGCGGGAGCGGGTGGCCAAGGTCACCGGCACCTCCGGCGGCAGCGACGAGACCCTGAAGAAGACTCCCGTCCGCAAGACGGTGAAGGTGGGTCCCAACGATCCCTGCCCCTGCGGCAGCGGCAAGAAGTATAAGAAGTGCTGCTACCTGAAGAAGGGACAGTAACTTTTAAAACGGCCCTTTGACACGGGCTTCGTTCGACACGTCCGTGTGTGAGGCTCATTTCGATCCAGCGAGGTGTTTTATGGCATTTACCAAACAAACCAAAGGCACGGTGGTCTTTCACACCTCCGACCAGCTCTCCGCTGCCGGATGCGTGGCCCACGGCTTCGCCACCCGGCTGGGCGGGGTCAGCACCGGCCCCTGCGCAGAGCTGAACCTGGGCCTGTCCCGCCACGACGATCCCCAGGCCGTCCGGGAGAATTACGCCCGGTTCTGCGCAGCCATTGGCACGGACCCTGACCGCCTGGTCATGACCCACCAGGTCCACGGGGACGAGGTCCGCACGGCGGCCGCGTCCGACATCCTGGCGGACCTGCTGGATCCCATCCCCTACGACACCGACGGCCTGGTGACCAATGAGCCGGGCCTGTGCCTGACCATCTACTATGCCGACTGCATCCCGGTCCTGCTGTGCGACCCGGTGAAGCGGGCCATCGCTGCCGTCCACTCTGGCTGGCGGGGGACGGCCCAGGCCATCGTCCAAAAAGCCGTGCAGAAAATGACCGCCCTCTATGGCAGCGACCCCGCCCACATCCTGGCAGCCATCGGCCCGGGCATCGGGCCCTGCTGCTTTGAGACCCACGACGACGTCCCCACCGCCATGGAGGCCCGGTTGGGCCAGGGCGTGCGGGACTACATCCGGCCCGCTTCGGTCCCCGGGAAGTTTTCCGTGGACCTGAAGGGCATCCTCACCTGGCAGCTCACCGCCGCCGGGCTGACCGCGTCTCACATCGAGGTCCTGGACCAGTGCACCGGCTGCCACCCGGAGCTGTGGTGGTCCCACCGCAAGCTGGGCGACCGCCGGGGCAATCAGGCGGCCATGATCCAATTGCTCCCCTGAGCAGCCTTATCCCAAGCAAAAAAGGAGGCGTGTTCCCGTGGGCGGAACATCCCAAAACGAGAAAAAATCATTCTTTCGCCGCTCCCGTGAGGAGCGGGAAGCCCGCAGTGCCCAGCATCCGGTCCGCAGCGCGCTGCCCTTTCTGGGCATCGCCGGAGTGGTCCTGTCCGGCGCAGTCTTTTTCTCCTCCTGCACCCTGTGCTATGCCATCCATGTGCAGGGGCAGTCGGTGAGCTGCTTCCAGGGCGAGGAGACCTACCTGCAGGCCATCGCCCAGGCGGAGACCCGGACCTCCCAGATCCTGGACACCGAGTATTCCTTCCCGGAGGAGGTCACCGTCCGGCCCACCCTGGCTCCCAAGAGCCACCTCGAGACCCCGGACCAGATGACCGACTCCCTCATGAATATCATCCCCGAGCTGGAACACGTCTACACCCTCTGGGTGGACGGGACCATGGTGGGTGCCGTCCGCAGCGATGCGGACATCAACCAGGCCCTGTCCCTGGTGAAGGCGCAGTATGAGACCCCGGAGACCATGTCCATCACCGTGGAGAGCAAGGTGAACCTCCGCTATGAATACGTCTCCGCCGACGTGACCATCCTCACCGCCCAGGAGCTGGCCGACCTGCTCCTGGAGGAGGCCCCCCAGACCTTCCCCTACACTGTGCAGGAGGGCGACACCCTGGAGGGCCTGCTGGAGCGGTTCAGCATGACCCAGGAGCGGCTGCAGGAGCTGAATCCCGACGTGGACCTGACGGCCCACATGACCGCCATGGGCATCGAGCTCTCCGGCGGAGAGGAGGACGCTGACCTGGCTGAGATCTGGGCCGCCGAGTTCGGCACGCCCCTGGAGCCGGGGCTGGAGCTGACTGTGGAGCAGACCTGCCCCCTTCTGGTGGTCTCCACCGTGGAGGAGCAGTCCCTGGCCCGGGCAGTGACCCCCGCTTTGGAGACCCAGCCCGACAGCACCATGTTCACCGGAGAGCAGCGCATCCTGCAGGAGGGGGTCGCCGGAGAAGAGGCGGTCCTCACCCGGACGGTGAAGCGCTGCGGCGTGGCGGTCGCCGCCACGGACCTGAGCGTCGTCACCACCACCGAGGCCACGCCCTTAGTGGTGGCCACCGGCACCCAGCCCAAGCCCCAGCTCCCCGACGGCTGCCTGTTCCTGTGGCCCGTGCGAGGCCCCATCACCTCGGATTACGGCTACCGCTTCATCTTTGGCGAGACCAACTTCCACCGGGGGGTGGACATCGCCGCCTCCATGGGCACTGCCATCAACGCCGCCGATGACGGCGTGGTCACCTTTGCCGGGGAGCGCGGTACTTACGGCAACCTGGTGGTCGTGTCCCACGGCAACGGTTTCCAGACCTACTACGCCCACTGCTCCAAGCTGCTGGTGAACGTGGGGGATGCCGTCACCCAGGGCCAGCCCATCGCAGCGGTTGGTTCCACCGGCCGGTCCACCGGCCCCCACTGCCACTTTGAGGTCCGGTATCAGAACAGCCCCATCGATCCGCTGCTCTACCTGCCCGGTTCCAACAACGCCCCCGCCCGGACGGAGATCCCCGTGGACGAGGAGGAGCCGGAGGTCCCGGAGACCCCGGAAGAGCCTGTGGTGCCCGAGACCCCGACGGTCCCGGAGCAGCCCACCCAGCCGGAGACCCCGGCCCTGCCCCAGGAGCCGGTCCAGCCGGAGGAACCCCCTGCCGAGCAGCCCCAGGACCCCGTCCTCCCGGTCGAGCCCGACGTGACGGCCCAGGCGGCCCTGCCGCCGGAGCCGGAGACCACGGACCCGGAGAGTTGAAACCTACTTACGACAAAAACAGGCCCTGCCGCAGCGCGGCAGGGCCTGCTCTGTCTTTCATCAGGAAGGGGAGACCTCATAGCCTTTGATGACCTGTCCGGCGGCCCGAGCGAAGAGCCGGGCTCCCGCCAGGGCTTCCTCCAGGGTGTTCCCGTGGGAGCCGACCTCCACCAGGAGAGACCCCTTGGTGAGCTGCTGGTTGAACCGGGCTGTCCGCAGGGTGATGGGCCGGGCCAGACCCGGCCAGAGGGCGTTCATCTGCTTCTGGATCTCCACGGCCAGGGCCAGGTGCTCGCCCCAGTCTGGGAAGGATGCTCCCGCGTCGTCCGACCCCACCAGGAGCATCACCTGGGCGGTCTTGACCCCATCGATGGAGAGGACGGGCTTGTAGACCGTGCCGTCGGTCCCCACCAGGGCATCCCGGTGGATGTCCAGCACCATTTGGATGGTGGGGTATTGGGCCAGATACTGCTCGATGGCTGCCCGGGACCGCTCATAGGCCCCATTGTAGGAGGGGTAATCGTAAAATTCTTTGTCGTGGAGGACGCTGATGCCCTGTTCGGTGAAAATTCGAGCTATCTCATCGCCCACGCGTGTGATATTATAAGAGGTATCCGTAGTGTGCCCGGTGCCGGTCTCGGTATACGGCTCGGTGCCGTCCCGGGCGAAGGACTCCGTGCCGTGGGTGTGGATCACCAGGACCTGGGGCCCCTCCGCCGCCGGACGAAAGGCGAGGGTGGTCCCCTCCGCCGCCACGGCGGCCAGGTCCACGGATTTTTCCGTGCGGTTGAAGAGGGCCACGCCCCCGGCGGTCCCGGACCCGGTGCCCCCGGAGAGGGTGCGCTCCTCTATCTTGTCCGGTGTTGCCGCTGCCAGGTCCTGCTCCTCGTCGGCTTCCTCCGGGGCTGTCTCCTCCGGTTTGGCGGCGGGAGCCTGCTCCGCGGCCCATTGGCTCAGCAGGGCGGATTCCCCCACCAGCACCCGGCCCAGAAGGGGCAAGGGCTCGTCCCCGGTCTCCGCGGCCCAGGCCCGGAGCACGCCTGTGGGGGAGAAGCCCGCCGTCTCCGCCGTCAGCCCCAGGCCTGCCAGGGCCAGGAGCAGGGCGGTGGTCCTCCGCAGGAACCGGCGGACCCTGCCGCCGCTGCGCCCCTGTTTTTTCATTGGCATCACACTCCTGTGGGACCTGCGGTCCCCTTGTCTGGCTCCATTCTATGCGGGCCGGAACCGATCCAGAACCACCCCCCGAAAAAGGAGGTCTCCGTGCATAAACGCCTGAAAAAATTTTCCGACCATCCCGTGACCGGGTTCCTGTGGAAGGGCATTTCCCTCTACTTCGATCTGCGGGTGGGCCAGGCGGCTGCCTGCCTGGCCTACTTCGTGCTGCTGGCCGTCTTCCCGGTGCTCATCTGTATGTCTTACCTGCTGGGCCTGACCCACATCGATATCACCGCCGTCATCGGCCAGCTCCAGGCCATCCTGCCCACGGAGGCCCTGGCGGTCATCCAGAGCTACCTGCGATATGTGTCCTATCGGCAAAGCCCCGCCTTGTTCATCGCGGGACTGGCCGCCTGCTGGTTTTCGGCAGCGGCGGCCTACCGGACCATCGCCCGGGTGATCTTAGATGTGTATGACTACACCCCCCGCTCCCCGGTCCGCAGCATGGCCATCAGCATCTGCTTTCCCCCGGCCCTGCTGGTGACGCTGGCCCTGTCGGTCATCGTGGTGGTCACGGGGGAGCGCACCCTCTACGCCATCGCCAGCCGGTTCCCCTTCCTGCAGGGGGTGCTGCACCTGTGGGGCTCTCTGCGATTCGTCCTCCTGTTCGCCATCTTCTTCCTGTTCCTGCTGGGGCTGTTGCTGGTGGCCTCCCCCCGGGGGACCCCCAAGACCCCCATGATGGTGAGCAGCCTCACCGCCACCGCCGCTCTGGTGGCCTCCTCCAGCATCTTCTCCTGGTTCATCGGCCTGTCCTCCCGGTACTCCCTGGTCTATGGGTCCCTGATGTCCATCGTGGTCCTCATCCTCTGGCTGTATCTCTGCGGGCAGATCCTCTTCCTGGCCGTGGTCTTCACCGGGGTGTGGTATAAGCGCCGCCACCAGTAAGGGACAGGGCGGAAAAGTGCCCGCCGCTGCCTTGCTTTTTTAGTTGTAACTCCCGGAGGGATATGGTATAATATACGTTATCTTTTTGCGACTATTTTTCGGCGGCTGCGGCTGCCACTGGGGGTGCGTCCATGCGTCAGCAAACCTTCCATAAAGCATTGTCCCACCTGACGGAGACGGGATTCCGGGTGTTTTTCGCCGCCTGCCTGGTCTTTGCCGTGTTGACCGGCCTGTTCAACGTCTGGCTCTGCCTGGCGGAGGTGGCCATGGTCCTGGGCCTCTACCTCTATCTCCACGCCGGAACGGCCCGCCGGAAGAACGAAGTCCTGGCGTACCTGGACCATGTGACCAACGGGGTGGACTCCGCCTCCCGGCGGACCATGATCTCCTCCCCGCTGCCCATCGTCATCTTCCGGCCGGACACCGACGACATCATCTGGAGCAACGACCGCTTCCTCCACCTGACCGGGGACCGGGAGCACCTGTTCGAGACGAAGCTCTCCTCCCTGGTGCCTGCCTTTCGGACCCAGTGGCTCCTGGATGGGGCCTGCGTCTGCGAGGACCCGGTGCAGGTGGGCGACCGGCAGTACCTGGTCTACGGCAACCTGGTGGCCATCGACCAGGAGGACCCCACGGAGTTCCTGGCCACCACCTACTGGGTGGACGTGACGGAATACGCCCTCACCGCTGCCCGGTTCGCCGCCACCCGCCCGGTCATCATGATCATCCAGGTGGATAACTACGAGGACCTGGGCAAGGGCCTGGAGGAGGGGGAACGTTCCCAGCTCCGGACCCAGATCAACAACCTCCTCAGCGACTGGCTCTCCCCGGCCCAGGGGATGATCTGCCGCTATGACCGGGACCACTATCTGTTTTTGACGGAGGACGGTCATTTGCGGGACTTCCTGCGCCGGAAATTCTCCCTTCTGGAGGAGATCCGTCATATCCAAAGCCCCAACGGGGTGGCAGCCACCCTGTCCATCGGCGTGGGTCAGGGGGCAGACTCCCCCAAGCAGCTCCATGAATACGCCTCCCTGGCCCTGGACATGGCCCTGAGCCGGGGCGGTGACCAGGTGGTCATCAAGAACGGCACCGATTTCTCCTTCATCGGCGGCCGCGCCAAGGAGACCGAGCGCCGCACCAAGGTCAAGAGCCGGGTGGTGGCCACCGCTCTGGCGGAGATCCTGGACGTGACGGAGCACGTCATCGTCATGGGCCACAAGGCCCCTGACCTGGATGTGCTGGGTGCCGTGGCCGGTGTGGTGGCCATGGCCCGGAAGAAGAAGGTCCCCGTGAACATCATCCAGGCCCCCTCGCCCTATCCGGCGGAGGCCATGGCCAAGCGGCTGTCCATGCTGCCGGAGTACCGGAACCTTTTCATCACCCCCGAGCAGGCCCGCCATCTGGCGGGGCCCAACGCCACGGTGGTGGTGGTGGATACCAACCGCCCGGAGCAGACCCAGGCGCCGGAGCTGCTGACCTCCGGCGCGAAGATCGTGGTCATCGACCATCATCGCCGGGCCGCGTCCTATATCGAAAAGCCCTCCCTGAGCTTCCAGGACCCCTACGCCTCCTCGGCCAGTGAGCTGGTCACGGAGCTGATCCAGTACAACCTGGACAGCGGGGACCTGATGCGCCTGGAAGCCGAGGCCCTGCTGGCCGGCCTGGTGCTGGACACCAAGGCCTTCACCATGCGCACCGGCAGCCGGACCTTCGAGGCGGCGGCCTTCCTGCGCAAGACCGGCGCGGAGACCACGGAGGTGCGGAAGTTCTTCATGAACAACCTGACCGACACCGTCACCAAGTTCCATATCATCCAGGGGGCGGAGATCTACCACAAGACCATGGCCATCACCTCCACGGACCACCGGGTGGGCCGTGCCATCGCCGGGCAGGCCGCCGACGAGCTGCTGAACATCGCTGGGATCGATGCCTCCTTTGTCATCTTCCCGGAGGACGGGCAGATCTATCTCTCCGCCCGGTCCAGCGGCAAGACCAACGTGCAGGTGCTCTGCGAGATGATGGGCGGCGGCGGCAACGGTGCTACCGCCGGGGCCCAGTTCCCCGGCAGGACCATGGAGGAGGTCCAGACCCTCCTGAAGCAGACCATCGACCGCTACTTTGCAGAGGGCGCGTGAGGACCCTGTCCCACCGCCCCCGATCCCTATATAAAAAAGTCTATTAAATTCCAAACGGAGGTACTTACCAATGAAAGTCATTTTACAGCAGGACGTGAAGGGCCAGGGCAAGCGTGGCCAGCTGGTGAACGTGTCCGACGGCTACGCCCGGAACTTCCTCTTCCCCAAGAACCTGGCTGTGCCTGCCAACGCAGACAACATGAACAAGATGATCATGCAGGACAAGGCCAAGAAGGCCCAGATGGAGGCCGAAAAGGCTGAGGCCATGGCCATCTCTGCTCAGCTCAAGGACCTGGTGGTGAAGATCCCCGCCAAGGCCGGCGCAGGCGGCCGCCTCTTCGGTGCCGTCACCTCCAAGGAGGTCTCCGACGCGCTGAAGAAGCAGCACAACATCACCATCGCCAAGGCCAAGATCGTCCAGGACGAGCCCATCAAGAGCTTCGGCGCTTACCAGCTCAAGTGCAAGCTGGGTTATGAGATCACCGGCACCCTGCACATCGAGGTGGTGGAGGGCTGAGGTAAGCCCTTACGACCCGTTTCGGGTCCCGACAGAGAACAAAGGAGGTGAACGCCCGTGGACGACGCGCTGCTGCTGCGGCAAATCCCCCACAGCGTGGAGGCCGAGCAGGCCGTGCTGGGCGCGATGCTCATCGATGCCCGGTGCATCCCCGACGTGGTGGGGGAGCTGACCGGAGAGGACTTCTATCTGAAGACCAACCGGGATATCTACGAGACCATCTATACCATGTTCAGCTTTTCCGCCACCATCGACCCGGTGACGGTGCTGGACCAGATGAAGCACAACGGGGTCTATGACGAGAACACCTCCCGGAGCTATCTGCTGCAGCTGATGGAGATCACCCCCACGGCGGCCAACGTCAGGGAATATGTCCGCATTGTGAAGGACAAGGCCCTGCTGCGCCGCATCTCCGAGACCGCCGGGGAGATGACCTCCCTGGTCCAGGAGGGGGGCGAGACCGCCCAGAGCGTGCTGGACCTGGCCGAGCAGCGGATCTATGCCATCCGCCAGGGGCGGAACACCCAGGGGCTGGAGCCCCTGTCCAAGATCCTGGTGGATGTTTTTGACAACCTCCAGGAGCTCTCCCTGTCCGGGTCCGATGTGCCCGGCATGGCCACCGGCTTCGCCGACCTGGACCGGACCCTCACGGGTCTGCATCCCTCGGAGCTGGTCCTGCTGGCTGCCCGTCCCGGCATGGGCAAGACCTCCTTCGCCCTGAACATCCTCCTCCACGCGGGGAAGTTCTCCGGCAAGACCGTGGTCTTCTTTTCCCTGGAAATGAGCCGGGAGCAGCTGGCCAACCGCCTCATTTCCAGCGAGGCCTTTTTGGACAACAAAAAGCTCATGACCGGCAAGCTCAACGCCGACGACTGGGACAAGGTCACCCTGGCCTCCTCGGCGCTGGCGCACACCACCATCTACATCGACGACAACCCCTCCCTGTCGGTGGCAGACATGAATGCCAAGTGCCGCCGCATGGATAACCTGGGCCTGGTCATCATCGACTACCTCCAGCTCATGCAGTCCTCCGGCTCCGGCCGGAGCTACTCCGGCGAGAACCGCCAGCAGGTGGTGGCCGACATCAGCCGGGCCCTGAAGATCATGGCCAAGGAGCTCCATGTGCCCGTCCTGTGCCTGTCCCAGCTCTCCCGTGCCAACGAGAGCCGGTCGGACAAACGCCCCATGCTGTCCGACCTGCGTGAATCCGGCGCCATCGAGCAGGACGCAGACGTGGTCATGTTCCTCTACCGTGACGACTATTATAATAAGGACAGCGACAAGCGAAACCAGGCCGAGTGCATCATCGCCAAGAACCGCCGGGGCGAGACCACCACGGTCCCCCTCCAGTGGCTGCCGGAGTTCACCACTTTCTCCTCACTGGAGCGCAACTATGAAGAACCCTACTGAGTTTCCTCGGCGGGTCTTAGCCTTTGCCGACCGCCATGGGATGCTCCCTGCCGGAAGCACCGTGCTCTGCGCCCTTTCCGGCGGCGGGGATTCCATGGCCCTGCTCACCTGCCTGCTGGCGCTGGCGGGGGAGCGGGACCTCACCGTGGTGGCCGCCCATTACGACCATCAGCTCCGGGGGGAGGAGTCCCGGGCGGACGCGGCCTTCGTGGCCGACTGGTGCCGCCGGAACCAGGTCCCACTCACGATGGGACAGGGCGAGGTAGCCGCCCAGGCCGCCCGACAGGGCACCGGCCTGGAGGAGACCGCCCGGGCCATGCGGTACGCCTTCCTGGAGGAAACCGCCCGGGCCATGGGAGCGGAGGCCATCGCCACCGCCCACACCGCCGACGACAATGCCGAGACCGTGCTGCTCCACCTGGTCCGCGGGACCGGGCTGGACGGCCTCACCGGCATCCCGCCCCGCCGGGGGGCCATCATCCGCCCCCTGCTGACCATGACCCGCCAGGAGATCGAGGCCTATCTGGCGGAGGAGGGGGTCCCCCACCGGGAGGATAGCTCCAACGCCGACCTGGCCTTCTCCCGGAACCGGCTCCGCCATCAGGTCATGCCCGTGCTCCGGGACCTGAACCCGGCCTTTTCCCAGCGGCTGGCCGCCAACTTAGACCACCTCCGGGCAGACCGGGACTACTTAGAGGACCAGGCCCGGAAGGCCCTGCCCCTTCAAAAAGAGGCGGACGGGGTCTCCCTCTCCGCCCGGTCCTTGGGGGAACTTCCCCGGCCCCTGGCCGTGCGGGGCATCAAGCAGGCCCTGGCCGCCGTAGGCTGCTGCCAGCTCTCCGCCGTCCATCTGGACCAGGTGCTGGCCCTGGCCGCCGGAGGGGCTCCCTCGGCCCAATTAGACCTGCCCCGGGGCCTGCGGGTCCGCCGGGCTTACGACCGGCTGTGCTTCAGCCTGGCCGAGCCGCTGGCAGACCCTCTTCCCACCACGGACATCCCTTCTTTGGGTGTCTACGAGGTGGGGACATGGAAACTAGAGGTCCAGAAAACTGTCCGCCCACCGGGGACGAACCAGGGGCCATTTACTTGGTTCCTCTGTCCGCAGCAGGTGGACTTCCCCCTGACCGTCCGGCCCCGCCGGACGGGCGACCGGCTCCATCTGCCCGGCCGGACCGGCAAATCCCTGAAAAAATGGTACATCGAAGAAAAGATCCCTCGCCGGGACCGGGACGCGCTCCCGGTGCTGACCGATCCCCGCGGCCTGGTGGCCGCTGCCGGGCTGGGACCGGAGGAGAGCCGCACAGCTCTGCCCGGAGCCCCCGCCCTTTACATCACGCTGACAAAGACAGAAAGGACATGAATGCCTTATGATGGAACAGGATATGCAGGAGATCCTCTTTACCCGCGCACAACTTACCGCCCGTATCAAAGAACTGGCCGCTCAGATCAACCAGGATTACCAGGGGAAGGCCCCTGTGGTCATCGGTATCCTCCGCGGCTCCTTCATTTTCATGGCTGACCTGGTCCGGGAGCTGGACCTGCCCGACATGACCCTGGACTTCATGTCGGTCTCTTCCTATGGGTCCGGCACCGTCAGCTCCGGCCTGGTGAACATCAAGCTGGACACCTCCGAGTCCATCACCGGTCGGGATGTTATCCTGGTGGAGGATATCCTGGACACCGGCAACACCCTCTCCCGCCTGGTGGCCGAGCTGAGCAAGCGGGAACCCACCTCCATCAAGCTCTGCGTCATGCTGGATAAGCCGGACCGCCGCGTGAAGCCCATCTATGCCGATTACACCGGCTTCCAGATCCCCGACGGCTTCGTGGTGGGCTGCGGCCTGGACTACGACCAGAAGTACCGCCAGCTGGAGTACATCGGGATCCTGAAGCCTGAGGTCTACGAATAAAGCTGTCAGAGGCTCTTCCCTGTAGAACGGATGCCCTTCTTATGTGCCCGCAGGATATCGACCGCGATCCCGCACAGCCCCAGCAGGTCATTGCGCACCCCCATGGGGGCCGGGGGCGAAGCCCCGGCGGGCACCGTCCGGGGGAGTTCCCCCTGCCTTTTTGACAAGCTGCTATGAATAACGGATGCTCTCCCCGGGGAGAGACGAAGGATGTGAACCTATTTGAACAACAAAAAGAACCCTAGTCCCTTCCGGGGGCCGGTGCTGCTCCTGTGTCTGCTGATGCTGGTCTTCTTTGCCTCCAGCCTCCTGCGCAGCCCCACATCTTCCGGGGTGGACTACTCCTATGCCGATATCCGGGCCTTCTTTGAGGAGCAGCAGGTGGAGACCGTGCAGGTCCAGGATCACTCGCTGATCCTCACCTTGAAGGAGCCGGTGGACGGCACCTCCGTGGTGACCTATGCCCTCTATGACTTCCAGCTTTTCTATGACGACTTCAACGACATCGTGGTGGAGCAGTGGGAGCAGGGCATCATCTCCGACTATGAATACCCCGACAGCCCCTCGCCCGCCTGGTTCAGCACCATCCTCACCTGGGTCATCGTGCTGGTCGTCATGGGCGTGCTGTGGTACTTCCTCTTCCTGCGGCGCCAGGGTGGCGGCGGCGGCATGAACGCCGCTCAGT
>CAYNZG010000018.1:0-13621 GCA_964401525.1 uncultured Ruminiclostridium sp. | reverse complement strand
GGTGGACGGCAAGGTCGCCGTCATCGAGGGCGTGGAGCAGCTCACCGGCGCGCCGGTCTGCGCCTGCGACCTCCGGGCGGGCGCTGCCATGATCGTGGCCGGTCTGGCTGCCAACGGCATCACCGAGATCGACCAGATCCACTACGTGGAGCGCGGCTACGAAAACATCGTGGAAAAGCTCTCCAAGCTGGGGGCCGACATCCAGGAAAAGGCCACCCCGGAAGAGGACTGGCGCACCAGCGCAGGCTGAGGCTCCGTCCCGTTCTCTCATGCAAGACAAACGGACGGCGGGACTCCGCCGTCCGTTTTTAGCGTGTCGAAAAAGGCCTTTCCCCGCGTGGGCGATACCCTGCAAGGCCTTTTTTGACAAACGGACTGTAACTTCTGACAGGAGCGTATTCCATGGTAAACATCCACCTCTTTTGCGTGGGCAAGCTGAAGGAAAAGCACTTCGCCGCCGCCTGCGCCGAATATCAAAAGCGTCTGGGGGCCTTCTGCAAGCTCACCATCACCGAGCTGCCCGAGGAGCGTCTGCCCGATGCCCCGTCCCAGGCGCAGATCGATGCCGCCCTGGAAAAGGAGGCTGCGCTGCTCTTCTCCAAGCTCCCCAAGAACGCCAAGCTCATCGCCCTGTGCGTGGAGGGGAAGCTCCTCTCCAGCGAGGCTCTGGCCGCCCAGATCGAAAAGTGGACGGTGGAGGGAGCCTCCAGCCTGGCTCTGGTCATCGGCGGCTCCTTTGGCCTGCACCCCTCCGTCAAGGAACGGGCCCAGCTCCGCCTGTCCATGTCCCCCATGACCTTCCCCCACCACCTGGCCCGGGTCATGGTCCTGGAACAGGTCTACCGGGCCTTCCAGATCAGCCTCGGCACCCGTTATCACAAGTGACCTGCCCAAGCCGCTGCCGCCCCGGCAGCGAAGCGGCACCGTATCATCGGAAAGGAGAATCCCTCCATGACTTATCAGGAACGCTATGAACGCTGGCTGAACAGCCCCGCCCTCTCCCCCCAAGAAAAGGCCGAGCTGCAAGCCTTAGCCAACGATCCCAAAGAGCTGGAAGACCGCTTCTTCAGCATGCTGGAGTTCGGCACCGCCGGTCTGCGCGGTGTCATGGGTCTGGGCCTGCGCCGGATGAACGTCCATGTCATCCGCCATGCCACCCAGGCCTTCGCCCAGGTCATCCTGGCCGAGGGCGCAGCCGCCGCAGCCCAGGGCGTCGCCATCTGCTATGACTGCCGCATCCACTCCGCCGAGTTTGCCCAGGAGGCCGCCTGCGTCATGGCCGCCAACGGAATCCCCGTGCGACTGTTCGATGCCATGCACCCCACCCCGGAGCTGTCCTTCGCCGTGCGGGAGTACGGCTGCATCGCCGGTCTGAACGTCACCGCCAGCCACAACCCCCCGGAATACAACGGCTACAAGGTCTACTGGTCTGACGGGGCCCAACTGCCCCCCCACCATGCCGCCGACATCGCCCGGGTCATGGAGGAGCTGGATGTCTTCGACGGCGTGAAGACCATGGACTATCAGACCGCCCTGGACCAGGGCCTCATCACCCTCATCGGCCGGGAGACCGACGAAAAGTTCCTGTCCCATGTGCTGGGGCAGATCAACGACCAGGCCTCTGTCGCCCAGGTGGCCGACACCTTCCGCATGGTGTACACCCCCTTCCACGGCACCGGCTACCAGCAGATCCCCTATGTGCTGAAGGAGCTGGGCATCCGCCACCTCCACTGCGTCCCGGAGCAGATGGTCATCGACGGCTCCTTCCCCACGGTCAAGTCCCCCAACCCCGAGACCCCCGAGAGCTTCGCCCTGGCGGTGAAGCTGGCCAAGGAGGTGGATGCCGACTTCATCCTCGGCTCCGACCCCGATGCCGACCGGGTGGCCGTGCAGGTCAAGGACAAGGACAGCCAGTACGTCCAGATCTCCGGCAACCAGACCGGTGTGCTGCTGCTGGACTACCTCATCGGGGCCAAGAAGCGGGCCGGGACCATGCCCGACCACCCCGTGGCTCTGAAGTCTCTGGTCACCACCAACATGGCTAAGAAAGTGGCCGAGGCCAATGGCCTGCAGTGCTACGACACCTTCACCGGCTTTAAGTTCATGGCCGAAAAGAAGAACCAGCTGGAAGCCGCCGGAGAGGGCCATGTGATCTTCTCCTATGAGGAGTCCATCGGCTACATGATCGGTGACTTCGTCCGGGACAAGGATGCCATCACCGCCTCCCTGCTGCTGACGGAGATGACCGCCTGGTATGCCGCCCAGGGCATGACCCTGCTGGATGCCCTGGAGGTCCTGTATCAGAAGTACGGCTTCCACGGGGAAAAGACCCTGAACCTGGTGATGCCCGGCTTAGAGGGCATGGCCAACATGAAGGCCCTCATGGCTGACCTGCGCTCTGCGCCTCCCGCCGAGATCGCCGGGAGCAAGGTCACCCTCCGCCGGGACTATCAGGACGGCACCCAGTTGGACACCGCCACCGGCGAGACCTCCACCATGGAGCTGGTGGGCTCCAACGTCCTGCGGTATCTGCTGGCCGACGGCACCGACCTGGTCATCCGCCCCTCCGGCACGGAGCCGAAGATCAAGGTCTACGTCCTGGCCACCGGCCCGGACCACGCCGACTGCCAGGCCAAGCTGGACCGCTACGCCGCCTGGGCCAACGAACTGCAAAGCAAATACCTGTGATCCCATCAGGTCCCCAGTCTCTCTCAGGACTGGGGACCTCGGTTTTGAACGGCCTTGCGCCTGTCAAAAGCCCTTCCTCGTAGGGGCCGATGCCTTCATCGGCTCTCTCGTTGCGGGTTTTCTCTCACGTTGCCGCGCGCCGAGCTGGTAGGCGCGCCATGGCCAGCCTGCCGACGAAGAGCCGCAGGCACGATGGGAAAATGTGAACCACAGCCCCTACAGGGCCACACCCACCTCCACGGGGTCCAGGGGCAAAGCCCTGGCGCTCTTTTCTCCCCATTTTCTCCGTAGAAAATAGGGGACCTGCCAAGAGGCTCCCTCCGGTGAGGCGGGCAATACCCTATAGGAACGGGCCAATGAGGGCATCGGCCCCTACGGAGTGGAAGGGTAACACCAACGCAGAGCCTCCCTGCGTCATAGCCCACGCATACTTCCCGCGGGGCGGCCATAGGATAGGGAAAAAAGGAGGTCCTTCCCATGAAGAAACTCTGCGCCCTTCTGCTGCTCCTGACCTGCCCCCTCTTTCTGGTCCCCGCCTCCGCCGCAGGCCCGGAGACCAATGCCAAGGCGGTCCTGCTGATGGAAAAATCCACCAGCGAAGTCCTCTATGAGGAGAACGCCCACACGCCCTTGGAGCCTGCCAGCGTCACCAAGGTCATGACCATGCTCCTGATCCTGGAGGCCCTGGACAACGGGACCCTCACCAAGGAGACCATGGTCCCGGTCTCGGCCACCGCCGCCGGGATGGGCGGCTCCCAGGTCTACATGAAGGAGGGGGAGCAGTTCTCCGTCCATGAGATGCTCAAGGCCATCGCCGTGGCCTCCGGCAACGATGCCTCCGTGGCCATGGCCGAGTATCTGGCCGGGAGCGAGAGCGGCTTCGTGGAAAAGATGAACGAGAAGGCCGCCCAGCTGGGCATGGCCGACACGGTCTTTCAAAACTGCACCGGGCTGCCCGCCGAGGGCCACCACACCTCTGCCTATGACATCGCTCTCATGTCCCGGGAGCTGATCCTCCACCACCCAGACATCCGCACCTACACCACCATCTGGATGGATACCCTCCGCGATGGGACCTTCCAGCTCTCCAACACCAACAAGCTCATCCGCTTCTACGACGGCGCCACCGGTCTGAAGACCGGCTCCACCGACAGCGCCCTCTACTGCCTCTCGGCCACCGCCGAAAAGGAGGGCATGGAGCTCATCGCCGTGGTCCTGGGCTCCCCCACCTCCGCCGACCGCTTTGAATCGGCCAAGGCTCTGCTGAACTACGGCTTCGCTTCCTATGCCCTGGTGGCTGCCGCTCCCTCGGAGCCAATCCCGGAGGTGGCTGTGACCCTGGGCAAGACCCCTTCCGTGCAGGCAGTGCTGGCGGAGTCCTCCCAGCTCCTGCTGCCCAAGGGTGAGGCCGCCAAGGTCACCACCACCCTGGATCTGGCAGAATCCGTCCAGGCCCCCGTGACCCAGGGACAGGAGCTGGGCAGCCTGACCATCTGGGTGGACGATCAGGCCAAAACGACCCTGCCCTTAGTGGCCCGGGAGGCGGTCCCCCGGCTGACCCTGTGGGAGATCTATCAGGGGCTGCTGCGCAGCGTGTGGGCCCTGCCCTGACCCCGCAGTCTGCACGGTGACCTTGACATTTCCGCCCAGACTCATTAGAATAGAAACGCTTTTGACTTATGATAATACTATCCCGAAAGAGGGTTTTTCCCATGAACACGATCTATCTGGACCACGCCGCCACCACCCGGGTCCTCCCGGAGGCCGCCCAGGCCGCCCTGCAGGTGATGACCGAGGAATACGGCAATCCCTCCTCCCTCCATCACCTGGGAGCGCAGGCCGCCAAGGCCGTGGCAGACCACCGGGCGGTGGTGGCTGCCGCCCTGGGCTGTAAAGCAGAAGAGCTTTACTTCACCTCCTGCGGCACCGAGGGTGACAACTGGGCCATTCAATTAGCCGTCCACCACGGCCGCCACAAGGGCAAGCACATCATCACCACCGCTGTGGAGCACGCTGCCGTTCTGGAGCCCTGCAAGGCGCTGGAGCGGCAGGGCTATGAGGTCACCTACCTCCACCCCGATGCCACCGGCCACATCCGGCTGGAGGCCCTGGAGGAGGCCCTGCGCCCGGACACCGTCCTGGTGTCCATGATGCTGGTGAACAACGAGACGGGCTTCATCCAGCCGGTGGCAGATGCCGCTCGCCTTCTGAAGCGCAAGAAGTCCAACGCCCTGCTCCACTGCGATGCCGTCCAGGGCTTTTTGAAGATCCCCTTCACGGTAAAGAGCTTAGGGGCAGACCTCATCACCATCAGCGGCCACAAGATCGGTGCCCCCAAGGGCATCGGTGCCCTGTACATCGGCCCCAGGCTCCACCCCATCCAGCCCATGCTCCGCGGCGGCGGCCAGGAACGGACCATGCGCTCCGGCACCGAGGCCACCCCCCAGATCGCCGCCTTCGCCACCGCCTGCGCCCTGGGCCACGCTGCCCTGCAAGAGCACATCGACTACCTCACCGACCTGAAGGCCTATACCCTGGACAAGCTCCAGGCGGAGGTCCCCGGCCTGACGGTGGTGTCCGAGGGGGATGCCCCCCACATCCTGGCCATCTCCCTGCCCGGCTACCCCAGCCAGGTGGTGGTCCGCTACCTCAGCGACAAGGGCATCTGCCTGTCCTCCGGCTCCGCCTGCCACAAGGGGAAGGCCAGCCATGTCTACGCCGCCATGAACCTGTCCAAGGCAGTCCGGGATGGGATGCTGCGGATCTCCTTCGGGCCGTCCAACACCCGGGCGGAGATCGACACCCTGGCCGATGCCCTCCGCGCCACCACCCAGGAGCTGGTGGCCAGCGGCCGATAAACCAAACACCTTTTCCAGAGCGACCGACGCAGTTCGGCCGCTCTTTTTTTGCGTCCCGCCTGTTGATTTAGCACATCCGTCGTTTTTAATATCTCACAATTTTTATAGGTTTTATAGAAATGCTCTTTGCCCTCTTGACTTTCCTGGTCTTCGTTCCTAAAATAAAACACACTTAATTTATATGATTAAGGAGCAGATCATTATGCAACACCTCTGGTATCGATTGCTCCGTGCCAACTTCCGGTTCGGACGAATGTTCTCCTGTCGCTCCCCGCTTTCAACATCGACAGGAGGTATCCATTCATGGAACAAAAGCAAACAGATCCTGCGCGGATCTTCAGCTGCACAGACTGCGGCGTGCTCAACTGCGCCAAGCGCACGGGGCACTATCCCGCCGCCTGCCTGACCACCCAGCTGAACGAGACTGACCGGGCGGCTGTCACCGCCCTTTATACCGAAGACGAGACCAACCATAAGGTGGCCATCGCCGCCGCCGAGGTAGAGGGGGCCTTCTACGGCCGCTTCACCCGCGTGGAGGAGACCATCGAATTCGCCAAGCGCATCGGCGCGAAGAAGATCGGCATCGCCACCTGCATGGGACTGGTGGAGGAGAGCCGCATCTTTGCCAAGATCCTCCGCCAGCACGGCTTTGAGGTCTACAGCGCCCTGTGCAAGGTGGGCGGCGTGGACAAGACGGACATCGGCCTGGACGAGGTCTACACCTGCGCCACCGGCAACGCCATGTGCAACCCCATCCTCCAGGCCAAGCTGCTGGCCCGGCAGAAGGTGGACCTGAACGTGGTGGTGGGCCTGTGCGTCGGTCACGACAGCCTGTTTTACAAGTATGCCCAGGGCCTGACCACCACGCTCATCGTGAAGGACCGGGTCCTGGCCCACAACCCCGTGGGGGCCCTTTATCAGACCAAGGCCTATTACCAGCGTCTGATGGCCCCCGCCGGAGAGGAGGCGCGCCCATGAACGCCTTCTGCAAGCGGTTGCTCCCCTGCTCTCTCTGGGCGCTGCCATTCTCCCGGCTGCTCTGGTGCCGGATTCTGCCGCGCACCCGGTGGCCGCCCACCCTTACTTTCTCTGGCTGCTGGTCCTGGCTGTTGTGGTCTATCTTCTGGCCTGGCTGACGGCATCGCGCAGCCCCGCCCGGCTGGCCCGCCTGACGGACAAGGCTCCCTTTCTGGCCGGGGTGGTCCTCTTTCTGAACCTGCTGAATTTGGTCACCGCCAAGGCCGCTCTGCTGCCCACCCTCTACTTCCCCTCCCTGGACCGGGTCTTCGGCACCCTGGTGGAGGACGCGCCCCTCATCGTCAAGTGCGTGGGCTACTCTGCCGGGATCCTCATCGCCGGGGTCTTAGGGGGCGCGGTAGTCGGCTTCTTCATGGGGACGGGCATCGGCTTCAGCAAGACCCTGCGGTACTGGATGGACCCGGTCATCCGCATCCTGGGCCCCATCCCCTCCACCGCCTGGATCCCTCTGGTCCTGGTGGCCTTCCCCTCCGCCCGCAGCGCCAGCGCCTTCCTCATCGGGCTTGCCGTCTGGTTCCCCACGGTGGTGATGACCTCCAGCGGCATCTCCAACGTGCAGAATTCCTATTTCGAGGTGGCCTCCACCCTGGGGGCTGACCGGTTCTGGCGGGTCTTCCGGGTGGGTGTCCCCGCCGCCATGCCCCACATCTTCCTGGGCCTGTTCAACGGCCTGTGCGCCTCCTTCATCACCCTGATGACGGCGGAGATGATCGGCGCGAAGTACGGCATCGGCTGGTATGTCAACTGGCAGAAGGAAATGATGGCCTACGCCAACGTCTACGCGGGACTCATCGTCATCGCGGTGCTGTTCTACGTGGTCATCACCCTGCTCTTCCGATTCCGAGACCACATTCTGGTGTGGCAGAAAGGAGTGATCAAATGGTAGGCGAGATCAAGATCATGGGGGTCAAGAAGGAATTCCGGCGGGCCGACGGCGAACTGGTCCACGCCCTCAACGGGGTGGACCTGACCATCGCCCCCGGTGAGTTCGTCTCCCTCATCGGCCCCTCCGGCTGCGGAAAGTCCACCTTGCTCCGGCTGCTGGCCGGGCTGGACCGCCCCACGGAAGGGAGCATCTATCTGGACGGCGAGGCCGTCTCCAAACCCAACTGTGACCGCGGGCTGGTCTTTCAGGACCACACCCTCTTCCCCTGGCTAAACATCCAGGAGAACGTGGCCTTCGGCCTGAAGGCCCGCAAGCTCTACAAGGAGCAGAAGGAATCCGTGGCGGAATACTTAGACATGGTGGGCCTCACCGGCTTTGAGCGATCCTACCCCCACCAGCTCTCCGGCGGCATGTGCCAGCGGGCCTCCCTGGCCCGAGCCCTCATCGGGCACCCCAAGGTCCTCCTGCTGGACGAGCCTCTGGGCGCGCTGGATGCCTTCACCCGCATGAACATGCAGGATGAGCTGCTGCGCATCCGGAAGGAAAAGAATATGACCATGGTCATGGTCACCCACGATGTGGACGAGGCCGTCTATCTGTCCGACCAGATCGTGGTCATGTCCCCCCGCCCGGCCAAGGTGGAGCAGATCGTCCCCGTCCACCTGGCCCAGCCCCGGGATCGCAACAACCCGGAATTCATCCGTCTCCGGAACCGGATCCTGAAGATCCTGCACTACGCAGGCAAGGAGATCGGCCCCGACTACTATATCTGAGCAACAAGGAGAAACGATCATGAACTGCAAGAGATTTATCGCCGCCGCCCTGGCTCTGGTGCTGGCGGCAGGGCTGACCGCCTGCGGCCAGTCCCAGACCAACGACCAGGCTCAGACCTCCGACGGCGGCGACGACTATGTGCTGAAGATCGGCGAGACCCAGGGCGCGCTGTGCCACGCTCCCCTGCAGGTGGCCATGGAGCTGGGCTACTTTGACGAGGAGGGCATCAACTGGGAGCGCGTGGACTTCGGCTCCGGCGACATCCAGGCCGCCCTCGGCTCCGGCACCATCGACGCAGGCTTCGGCCTGGTGGGCAAGTTCATCCAGCCCATCGAAAACGGCCTGAACATGGTGGTCACCGCCGGGATGCACACCGGCTGCACCAAGCTGCTAGTGACCCAGGACTCCGGCATCACCTCCATCGCCGACCTGAAGGGCAAGACCATCGGGGTCAGCTCCTTGGCCGGCTCCGAGGCCGTCACCACCAAGCGGTCCCTCTACGCCGCCGGCATCGACATCTCCGCCGCCAGCAGCGAGGTCTCCTTCGCCGTGTACAGCAACGCGGACCTGCCCGTGGCCCTGCTCAACGGTGCCATCGATGCCATCACCGTCCCCGATCCCGTGGCCACCACGGCAGAGAAGGAATACGGCCTGCGGGTCCTCCTGGACACCGCCACCGACGAGGCCTATCGGGACGAGTACTGCTGCGTCAGCTTCGTCTCCTCCGAGGTGGCCGAGAAGCACCCGGAGATCGCCGCCGCCTTCACCCGGGCCGTGCTGAAGGGATCCGCCTATGTGGCCGCCCACCCGGAAGAGACCGCCCAGCTCCAACTGGACAAGGAGTATGTCAGCGGCGACCTGGCCCTGAACACCGAGATCCTCAAGAGCTACCGCTACATCCCCAGCGTCCAGGGCGGCTATGATGCCCTGGCCAAGGTAGCCCAGGACCTGCAGACCATCGGCGTGCTGAAGTCCACCACTGATGTCCCAGCCATGGTGGAACGCTCCTTCGCCTTCTTCTCCGATGTCCCGGACAGCTACACCATGGAGGGTGACACCTTCACCATGCCGGATTGCTGCTCCTGACGAATAAAACCCTACTCTTCTTTGCACAGGAAACGCCCTCTGATGGAGCTCCATCAGAGGGCGTTTCTGCGCGTCCGGTCGATCGGACGGAGATATTACATTTTTTCCGGTGCGGTCACGCCCAGCAGGTTCAGGCAGTTGGCCAGAACGGCGCGGACGCTGTCGGCCAGCTTCAGGCGGCCGTTCAGCACAGCTTCCTCCTCGCCCTTGATGCGGCAAGCGCCGTAGAACCGGTGGAAGTCACCGGCCAGGTCGATGAGGTAACGGTTGATCCGGGAGGGGTCATAGTCCCGGGCGGCGGCCCGGATCTCGTCGGGCAGGCGGGCCAGGGTGCGGATGAGGGCCTTCTCCTCCTCGGTGTTCAGCAGCTCTGCCTGGATGGCAGAAGCGGCGGGCACCTGGTGGCCTTCCTCCGCCAGGCGGGCCAGCAGGGTGCAGATGCGGGCGTGGGCATACTGGACATAGTACACGGGGTTCTCGCTGTCCTCCCGGACGGCCAGGCTCAGGTCGAAGTCCACGGGGCTGGTGGAGGAGCGGGAGTTGAAGAAGTAGCGGGCTGCGTCCACGCTGACCTCGTCCAGCAGGTCGTGGAGGGCGATGGCCTTGCCGGAACGCTTGGACATACGGACAGGCTGGCCGTCCTGCAGCAGGTTCACCAGCTGCATCAGCACCACCACCAGGCGGTGGGAGCCGTCCAGGCCCAGGCCGTCCAGAGCGGCCTGCAGGCGGGCCACGTGGCCGTGGTGATCTGCGCCCCAGATGTTGATGACCTTGTCAAAGCCGCGGACCTCCAGCTTGTTTCGGTGGTAGGCGATGTCGGCGGCGAAGTAGGTGTAGAAGCCGTTGGCACGGCAGAGAACGTCGTCCTTCAGTTCCAACTTGTCGATCTGCTTCTGGCTCTTGCCCTCGGCCAGGAACTTGGTCTTCAGCAGGTCGGAGGTCTTCAGCCACAGAGCGCCGTCCTTCTCATAGGTCCAGCCCTTCTCGGTGAGCAGGCCCACGGTCTCGGCCACATAGCCGGACTCGTGGAGGGAGGACTCGAAGAACCACTGGTCATACTCGATGCCGTACTTCCGCAGGTCCTCCTTCATCTTGGGGATGTTGTGCTCCAGGCCGAAGGCAGCCAGCGCATCCAGGCGGGTCTGCTCCTCCACGTCCTTGAAGGCGTCGCCGTGCTTTTCATAGAAGCCCTGGGCCAGGTCCTTGATGTCCTGGCCGTGGTAGCCGTCCTCGGGGAACTCCACGTTCTCCTCCCCCAGCAGGATCTGGAGGTAGCGGGCCTGGATGGACACGGCGAACTTGTTGATCTGGTTGCCTGCGTCGTTCACATAGAATTCCTTCCAGGTGTCATAGCCGTCCCGCTGCAGGACGTTGGCCAGGGTGTCGCCCAGAACGCCGCCGCGGGCGTTGCCCATGTGCATGGGGCCGGTGGGGTTGGCGGAGACGAACTCCACCATGACCTTCTGCCCGGCGCCGTGGTCGCCCTTGCCGTAGAGCGCGCCTTCGGCCTCGATGTCAGCCAGCACGTCGCCATACCACTTGGAGCCCAGGCGGAAGTTCATAAAGCCGGGACCGGCGATCTCCACGGAGGAGAAGATGGTCCCCTCCAGCTCCATGTGGTCTGCCAGGGCCTGGGCGATGGCGCGGGGGTTCATCTTCATGGCCTTTGCCCCGGCCATAGCGTAGGAGGAGGCGTAGTCGCCGTTGGTGGGGTCCTTGGGGATCTCCACCGAGCCCTTCAGCTCTGCCCCGGCGGGCAGGACACCGGCAGCAACGGCAGCCTCATAGGCCTGATGGGTGCAGGCCGTCACCTGGTCTTTTGCGTATTGGATCAAATTTGCCATAGTTCTGTCACCTTTATTCTCATATTCTAAAATTCAACACTAACTGGATGCGCCGGGACTCACTGTCCCTGGGACAGATTGCCCGGGGTCGGCTCAGAGACATGGATCTCGAAGGTATTTTCGCCCACCCGTTCGTTCTCCACCTCCATGATATAGCGGATGGAGATGCTCCCGCCGGTCTCGGTCATGTCGGAGAAGGCCTTCTGGGTGTTCACCCCCAAAATGATGCCGCCGTAGGGGGTCTCATAGGGGGAAAAGTGCTTCTTGCCCTCCCGGAAGATCATCACCGAGTTGAGGGTCCCCTCCCGGGTGAGAGTGATCTGGTCCTTTTCAATGCGGAAGGTGGTGGTGGTCCCCTCCAGGCCGGTCAGCTCACTCTCACGGTAAGAGAGCGAGAAGTCCCCTTCCTGCCCCGCGAGGGTCCCCTGGGTGACCAGCTCCATCACGTCCTCCTGGCCGGGTTCGCTGGCCTGAGTGCCTCTGATCGAAATAATGACTGGTTTTTCCATGAATGTATCCCACTTCTCTTTTTGTATTGTTAGCAAACTATTATACCCGAGATCCGGCAAAATGTAAAGGGTACGCTCCCCTCTTTTCCCGCCCCTTCGGCATTCTTCCGGGGAAAGACGACAAAAAACGCTTCCCGCCCCAAACCGATGGGAGCCACCGGCCTGAACGAGGAAGCGTTTGCTGTTGTATCAAGGGGAAGGCACAGGGAGCGGCGGGTGCTTACCGGACCTCCTGCTCCAGATTGTTGAACAGGTCGCAATCAAAAAATTCTCCCAGGGAAATTCCCAGCCCCATGCAGAGCTTGTGCACGGAGAGGACCCGGGGATTTTTACTTTTCTTATTGAGAATACTGTATAAAGATGCAGGAGACATCTCGGATTTTAAGGCCAGCTCATGGATCGTCATGTCGTGCTCTGCGCACAAGATCAGAATGCGCAGCACGATGGCATCTTTGGTGTCCGAAGGGGAAGCTGCCACAACCATTCACCCTTTCTGTTTTCTTTGACGCGAAATATGCCCCATTCCACCAAATGGACAGCTTCAGGACTCCGGGACACCTTCACGGCAATTACAGAATGATTATACTGTTTCTGCGGGAAATAGTCAATATAAAGAAACCCATCATTTCGACCTGGCTAAGAGCCATATCGCTGCCGGGCGAAAAAGGTCGCTCCCCGTCGGGAGAGCGACCTTTTTCTTATTTTCCGGTCCCCACAAACTTCAGCACAGCGACCTGGGGCTTGGTGCCCTCGTTGATGGTGATGCTGTTGCCGGGGTAATAGACATAGTCCTCCACTAGGGCCAGAAAGTCCTCCAGCTCGGCCACGTTGGGCAGGCCCAGCCGCCCCTGGCGGTAGTGCATGGGGATGACCACCTTGGCCTGGAGCTGGTCCAGCAGGGCCTTGGCCTCGTCAGGCCCGATGGTGTAGAACCCGCCCACGGGGATCATCACCACGTCCAGGCCCTGCAGCTCCGCGATCTGAGCCGGGGACAGCTCGCAGCCCAGGTCCCCTAAGTGGGCCACCTTCAGCTTGCCGACCTGGAGGACATGGATGGTGTTGGGCCCGCGGAGGGCACCCTGCTCCGGGTCGTGGAAGGTCTCGATGGTGGAGAGAGCGAAGGGGTCCTCGTGGCCGTGCAGGGGCCGGACCACATGGCGGGCGTTGTGGTCGGCGTGCTGCTCGTGGGAGCAGAGCACCCGGTCAGCAGCCACATCCAGGGAGCCGAAGCCCCGGACATAGTCGTTTTCGTAGGGATCGAAGAGGACGGTGTAGTCCCCGCATTTGATTTCAAAGCAGGCATGACCATGCCAGCGGATCTCCAATTGTGTCATAAGGAACGCCTCCTGTATGGTTTGATACTTTCATTAAACCACATTTCGGGAGATTTGACGATGGGTTTGCAGAAAAAATGTCAGATACCCGTGGAAAAATGCGGCGGAAGAGGGTATAATAAGAAGGAAAAAATGCGCCCTTTGGCGAACGATAAAAGATAACGAGGTATAGCACAATGAATGCAGCTCTGGTCATCATGGCCGCCGGTATGGGTTCCCGCTACGGCGGCGAAAAGCAGACTGACGGCATCGGCCCCAATGGCGAGGCCATCATGGAATACTCCGTCTACGACGCAGTGCAGGCGGGCTTCCGCAAGATCGTGTTCATCATCAAGCCGGAGATGGAGGAGACCCTCCGCAAGCTCTGCGCTGACCGCATCCGCACCTGGAAGACCCCCCAGGGGGAGCCGGTGGAAGTCGTCACCGTCTTCCAGGACTTCTCCAGCGTGCCGGACTTTTACACCATCCCCGCAGACCGCACCAAGCCCTTCGGCACGGTCCACGCCGTCCTGTGCGCCAAGGACGCGGTGCAGGAACCCTTTGCCGTCATCAACGCTGATGATTACTACGGCAAGTCCGCCTTCTCCACCGTGCTGGATAAGCT
>CAYNZG010000017.1:0-14866 GCA_964401525.1 uncultured Ruminiclostridium sp. | reverse complement strand
CTTCTGCTCCTTGGGCATGGGATCGTCCAGCTTCTCGGCAGGGGTCCCCTTCCGGGGGGAGAAGATGAAGGTGAAGAGGGCATCGTAGCGGACCTCTTCGATGAGGCTCAGGGTCTCCTCGAACTCCTCCTGGGTCTCCCCGGGGAAGCCCACGATCACGTCGGAGGTGAGGACCACGTTGGGGATCCGGGCCCGGAGCTGACGGACCAGTTCCAGATAGCTCTCCCGGGTGTAGCGGCGGTTCATGGCCTTGAGCACCCGGCTGCTGCCGGACTGGAAGGGGAGATGGAGGCAGGGGGCCACCTTCTCGCACTTGGCCATCGCGTCAAAGAGCCGCTCGCTGGCATCCTTGGGGTGGCTGGTCATGAAGCGGATGACGAAGTCCCCGGGGATCTGGTCCACCTGCTCCAGCAGCCAGGCGAAATCCACCCCCAGGTCCAGGTCCTTGCCGTAGGAGTTCACGTTCTGGCCCAGGAGGGTGATGTCCTTGTAGCCCGCCTCGGCCAGCTCCCGGACCTCGGCCAGGATATCCTCCGGCTGTCGGCTGCGCTCCCGGCCCCGGACATAGGGGACAATACAGTAGGTGCAGAAGTTGTTGCAGCCGTACATGATGGACACCCAGCCCTTGATGCGGTCCTGCCGGACCACCGGGATGCCCTCGGCCACGGCCCCGGGCACATCGTCGGTGGCGAAGACCCGCTTGCCCCGGGTGAGCTTATCCAGCAGCAGCTCCGGGAACTGCCACAGGAGCTGGGGGCCGAACACCAGGTCCACATAGGGGAAGGACTTCTTCAGCCGCTGGGCCACGTGGTCCTGGCGGGCCATGCAGCCGCAGACGCAGATGATCTGCTCCGGGTGGCGGCGCTTGGTGTGGCTCAGGGCACCCACGTTGCCGAAGACCCGCTGCTCGGCGTGCTCCCGAATGGCGCAGGTGTTCAGCAGGACCAGGTCGGCCCCCTCCTCGGTGTCGGAAAATTCATAGCCCATGCGGGCCAGGTAGCCCCGCAGCCGCTCGGAATCGGCCTCGTTCTGCTGGCAGCCGTAGGTGTCCACAAAGGCCTTCTTCCGGCCAGGACGGTGGTCCAGCAGTTCGTGGACCTGGTCGCAAAGGGAAAGCTGGCGGTCGATCTCCGCCGGGGCGATGGTCAGGGTCTCTTTCAAGGTCGGTTCCTCCGGGTGTTGAATTTGCGAAATGCAGATAATGATACAAAGTAAAGTATAGCACAATTCCCGATCCTTTTCAAGGCGGGACGGAGGGTGCATCCTGGAAAGGACATCTGACCGGAAAGGCCTCCCCTCTGAACTATAGTGACCAAAAACTTTGCAGGGCTTTCCCCATAGATCACCGCCCACGTTCCCGCGCGCCCAGCCGGTGGGCGCACCATGGACCGCCTGCCGACTCAGCGCCGCAGGCACGATGGCAAGATGCGGCCCACAGCCCAGCAGGGCCTTGCCCACCTCAACGGGGTCCAGGGGCGAAGCCCCGGCGCTCTTTTCCCCCCCTTTTCTCCGGAGAAAATGGGACCCCGTTCGGGAGGGGGCACCCCCTGGCAAGGTACGCTTTTTTCTTTGTTGACGATTCCTCTCAGCCCGTGGTATACTATGTTGATATTCTATCGCTTTTATTTTAAATGAGTATACAGGAGGGCGTTTCATGCGCGCAGTGGTAACCAGAGTGTCCCAGGCCTCCGTCGCCATCGACGGGGCCACCGTGGGGCAGATCGGGCAGGGCTTCCTGGTCCTGCTGGGCATCGGCCCGGAGGACACCGAGGCCCAGGCGGAGAAGCTGGCCGACAAGATCTGCGGCCTGCGGGTCTTCTCCGACGAAGCCGGAAAAATGAACCTGAACTTAGAGGCCGTGGGCGGGTCCCTGCTGGTGGTCTCTCAGTTCACCCTCTATGCCGACATCAAGAGCCGCCGCCCCGGCTTCACCAAGGCCGCCAAGCCCGATGTGGCCATCCCCCTCTATGAGCGGTTCATGGCCCTCTGCCGGGACCGGGGCTTCGCCGTGGAGCACGGCGAGTTCGGCGCGGACATGGCTGTGTCCTCGGTGAACGACGGCCCCGTGACCATCTGGATGGACACGGACACCATGTGAGCCCCGTCTCCCCGGAGGGGGAGACGACACCCAACCAAATCAGATCCATTTCGAGGTGATACCTATGTTACAGATCAAGCGTATGCAGGTGGGCCAGATCGGCACCAACTGCTACCTGCTGGAAGACCCCGATTCCAAGACCTGCGCCGTCATCGATCCCGGCGACAACGCCGAGGCCATCGACAAGGCCATCCGCCAGGACGGCCTCTCCCTGACCATGATCCTCATCACCCACGGTCACTTCGACCATGTGCTGGCTGTCCCCGGCCTGCTGCAGCAGTGGCCGGACATCCCCGTGTATGTCCACAAGAGCGAGGTCAACTGGGAGGGCAAGAGCGGCGACCCCTATATGCTCCTGGCCCCCGTCCCCTCCATCCACACCGTGACAGAGGGGGACCGCATCGACTTCGCCGGGCAGACCATCCAGGTCCTTCACACCCCCGGTCACTCCCCCGGCTCGGTCTGCTACCTCATCGGGGACATCCTCTTCGCCGGGGACACCCTGTTTGCCGGGTCCTGCGGCCGCACCGACTTCGTGGGCGGCTCCGCGAGCCAGATCCTCCAGTCCCTGAAGCGGCTGGCCGGTCTGGAGGGCGACCTGCGGGTCTGCCCCGGCCATGACCGGCTGACCTCCCTGGAGGTGGAGCGCACCAGCAATCCCTTCGTCCTTCAGGCCCTGCGATGAAGCTCTTTTTCTCCGGCCACAACGAAAAGTACGCCGTGGAGCAGACCCTGCTCACCCTCTTCCCCCAGGAGCGGCCCCTCTACCCGGAGGAGGCCCCCAGCGGGGACAACGAGTTAGAGCTGTCCTTCTCCCGCGGACAGACCTGGTCCACCGCCTCGGCCCTGCTCCGGCGGGACGGGCAGGTCTTTTCCCACCGCTGCCGGGTGAAGACCGCGGACCTGCCCGCCGACGATCCGGTGGTAGCCACCCGGCTCACCAGACGGACCCTCCAGCGGGCCTTTTACCTGGCCGCCATCGACTGCCTGGGGCAGGAGCCCCCCTGGGGGATGCTCTCCGGGGTCCGCCCGGTGAAGCTCCCCACCAAAGCCATGGAGGAGGGGGCCACGGCCCGCCAGGCCGAGGCCATGCTCCGGGACCGTTATCGGGTCTCTCCGGCCCGGCGGCGGCTGGCCATGGACTGCGCCCAGGCCAGCTACGACTTAAAGCGTTCCCTGGGGCCTGAGGAGATCTCCCTTTATGCGGGCATCCCCTTCTGTCCCACCCGGTGCGCCTACTGCTCCTTCATCTCCTCCTCCGGCTCGGCCAACAAGCTCATCCCGGAGTATCTGGACTGTCTCCTCCGGGAGATCGAGGCCGCCGGCGCGGCGGCCCGGGCCGCGGGGAAGACCGTCCGCACGGTCTACATCGGCGGCGGCACCCCCACCACCTTAGAGGCGGACCAGCTCCGCCGCCTGCTGGAGGGCATCCACCGGGCCTTCGACCTGAAGCCCGGCACGGAGTTCACCGTGGAGGCCGGACGGCCGGACACCATCACCCGGGACAAGCTCCTGGCCATCCGGGAGGGCGGCGGCAACCGCATCTCCGTGAACCCCCAGACCATGTCTGACCCGGTCCTGGAGGCCATCGGCCGCAGCCACCGGGCAGGGGATATCCGCCGGGCCTACGACCTGGCCCGGGAGACCCAGGTGGGGGCCGTGAACATGGACCTCATCGCCGGGCTCCCCGCCGACTCGGTCCCCGGCTTTCAGGACACCCTGGACCAGGTCATCGCCATGGACCCGGAAAACATCACCGTCCACACCCTGGCCCTCAAGCGGGGCGCACGGCTCCGCCAGGAGGAGGCCGCCCTTCCCTCCGGGGAGGAGGTGGCTCAGATGCTGGCCTACGCCTGGCAGGCGCTGCGGGAGGCCGGGTACCTGCCCTACTATCTCTACCGGCAAAAATTCATGTCCGGCTCCTTCGAAAACGTGGGCTGGTGCAAACCGGGCTACGTCAATGCGTATAATATCTGCATGATGGAGGAGCTGCACACCGTGCTTTCCCTGGGGGCCGGCGGGGTCACCAAGACCATCGGGGATGGCTCCGTCCGCCGCATGGCCAACCCCAAGTATCCCCAGGAATACATCCGCGAGATCCACCGCGTCACCGAGGAGAAGAAGACCTTCTTCCTTCCGTGACCTGCCATGAAAGGAGGTATTCTCATGGCATACCAGCTTCAGGAGATCAACCGGCGCATCAACCAGGACGTAAAGGGCTTCCTGGAGGAGTCCGACGCCCAGTACGCCCAGAAGGTCAGCGCCGCCGCTGACATCATCCTGAATAACCTGAACCTCAGCCCCGTCGTCTTGCTCTCCGGGCCCTCCGGCTCCGGCAAGACCACCACCGCCATGAAGATCCAGCAGGAGCTGGAACGGCGCGGCATCCGCAGCCACACCGTCTCCATGGACAACTACTTCAAGACCCTGGACCCCAAGACCGCCCCCCGGACGGCCGACGGGATGCTGGATTTCGAGTCCCCCAAGTGCATGGATATGGACCTGCTCAACACTCACTTCAACCGCCTGGCCAAGGGGGAGCCTATTTTAGTGCCCCGCTTTGAGTTCGCCCGTCAGATGCGCAACGACAGCATGGGGACCCCCCTCCGCTTAGGCAAGAACGAGGTGGCCATCTTCGAGGGCATCCATGCCCTCAACGACGACTGCGCCGGGCGCTTCCCCCAGGCCGCCTGCATCTATATCTCCGCCCGCTCCGACGTGCTGGAAGGGCAGGACCTCCGGTTCAAGGGGACCTGGATGCGCCTGTCCCGCCGGGCCGTCCGGGACTATAACTTCCGGGGCACCAGCGTAGGGGAGACCATGGATATGTGGGCCAACGTCCGCCGGGGCGAAAAGCTCTATATCTCCCCCTTCAAGGACCGGGCACACTATAAGTTCGACTCCTCTCTGCCCTACGAGGTCTCGGTCATCAAGCACTATGCCGAGCCCCTCATGGCGGCTGTCCCCCAGGAGAACGTCCGCCGCCGGGAACTGCTGGCCCTCTGCGAGGCCTTCCGCCACTTCCACGACATCGACCCCGCGCTGGTCCACCCGGACTCTCTGCTGCGGGAGTTCATCGGCGGCGGCTCCTACGCCTACACCTGATCTGCTGACCCTTTGGGCCTTGGGCCCGTTCACACAATGATAACTAAGGAAAGGAAGTATCACGACCATGTCTGAAGCATGTACGCATGACTGCAGCACCTGTGGTTCCAGCTGCTCCACTGTGGAGGAGAAGGACCTCATCGCACCCCTGAACAAAAATTCCACCATCACCCATGTTTACGCCATCATGTCCGGTAAGGGTGGCGTGGGCAAGTCCTCCGTCACCGCCAACCTGGCTGTGGCGATGGCCAAGAAGGGCTACCGCGTGGGCATCATGGACGCCGACATCACCGGTCCCTCCATCCCCAAGGCCTTCGGCCTGAACACCCGCGCCGTCAGCGACGGCGAGTCCATCCTGCCTGAGCTGACCCTCCACGGCATCAAGGTCATGTCCCTGAACCTGCTGCTGGAGAACCCCGCCGACCCCGTCGTGTGGCGCGGCAGCCTGGTAGGCGGCGTCGTCAAGCAGTTCTGGAGCGATGTCAACTGGGGCGAGCTGGACTACCTGTTCATCGATATGCCCCCCGGGACCGGCGACGTGCCCCTGACCGTCTACCAGTCCATCCCCGTGGACGGCATCGTGGTGGTCACCTCTCCCCAGGACCTGGTCTCCCTCATCGTCACCAAGGCCGTCCGCATGGCTGACATGATGAAGAAGCCCATCCTGGGCGTGGTGGAAAACTACAGCTATTTCCAGTGCGATAAGTGCGGCGAGAAGCACTATATCTTCGGCCAGTCCAACCTGGAGCAGGTAGCCAAGGACCTGGGCCTCGATGTCCTGGCCCAGATCCCCATGGATCCCGCCATGGCCGAGGCCATGGACAAGGGCGCTGTGGAAGAGCTGGAAGGCGGCTATCTGAACGCCGTGGCTGACAAGCTCCTGGCTAAAGAAGGCAAGTAAGCATCCCCGACCCAAACTGCGCCGACGGAAGGACAGCCCCTCTCCGTCGGCGCGTTTCTATTTTCCCCACTATGAGGAGGTATCGCCTGTGAAACTCATTTCCTGGAACGTAAACGGCCTGCGGGCCTGCCTGAAGAAGGACTTCATGGCCTCCTTCCAGGCCCTGGACGCCGACATTTTCTGCCTGCAGGAGACCAAGCTCCAGCACCACGCCGGGCAGGCAGACGAGGTGGAGCTGCCCGGCTACCATCTCTTCTGGAACAGCGCGGAAAAGAAGGGCTACTCCGGGGTGGCCCTCTTCACCCGCCAGGAGCCGCTGTCCGTGACCTATGGACTGGGCATCGAGGAGCACGACCACGAGGGCCGGGTCATCACCGCCGAGTACCCGGACTTCTACCTGGTCTGCTGCTACACCCCCAACGCCCAGAACGAGCTGAAGCGGCTGGACTACCGCATGGACTGGGAGGATGCCTTCCGGGCCTACTTACAGCGGCTGGACGAGACCAAGCCGGTCATCCTCTGCGGCGATCTGAACGTCGCCCACCGGGAGATCGACCTGAAAAATCCCAAGAGCAACCGGAAGAACCCCGGGTTCACGGACGAGGAGCGCGGCAAGTTCCAGACCCTGCTGAAGGCCGGGTTCACGGACAGCTTCCGCCATTTCTATCCCGACTTGGAGGGTGCCTATTCCTGGTGGAGCTATCGGTTCCACGCCAGAGAGAAGAACGCAGGGTGGCGCATCGACTACTTCTTAGTGTCCGACCGGCTCATGGAGCGGGTGGAGGATGCCAAGATCCACCCCGAGATCTTCGGCAGTGACCACTGCCCGGTGGAGCTGGTGCTGCAAGAGCCCTGAATCGCTATGCCCCCATTTTCTCCGGAGAAAATGGGAGAAAAGAGCGCCGGGGCAAAGCCCCTGGACCCCGCAGAGGTCGGTGGAGACCTGCGAAGCATGCGGGTCATGCTTTCCATCGTGCCTGCGGCTCTGCATCGACAGGCTGTCCATGGCGCGCCTACCGGCTTGGCGCGCGGGAACGTGAGAGGAGACCCGCAACGGAAGGCCAAGAAAAGGAAAGGGATCGATCCCTGGCAGGATAATCGTCTAAGAACTGTCCCCATTCTGTGGAGTGGGGACAGTTCTTGGTTTTTGCCGATTTTTCGTTTTCCACCGAATGTGGAAAAGCTCCGTTGGCATCCTCGCGCTTTTCCCACCACCTTGACAGTCGGATTTCAAGTTGACACTTTTCCCGTTTTTCCGTCTTTTGCTGTCAAGTTCCCGTTTGTATATCTTTGCATAAACATTCATGTATGCATGGGCCCTGCATGGATGAAAAAATCCCGGACGGTGGGACCGTCCGGGATTTTTCTCCACAGGATGTGGGTAATTTGTTGATTTTCTTCGCTATATATTGGTCTCTGCCCTTATTCCTCTGCGGCAGCTTCCTCTTCCTCCACACGGGTCACAGCAATGGCCAGGTCATCCAACTGCTTCTGATCCACCACATCGGGGCAGCTCATCATCAGGTCGGAGGCGTTCTGGACCTTGGGGAAGGCGATGACATCGCGGATGGAGGAGGCACCGGTCATCAGCATGACCAGACGGTCTAGGCCGTAGGCCAGGCCACCGTGGGGCGGTGCACCGAACTTGAAGGCGTTGACCAGGTGACCGAAGCGCTCCTGGATATCCTCGTCGGAGATGCCCAGGGCCTGGAAGGCCTTCTCCTGCATCTCGGGGGTGTTGATACGGATGGAGCCGCCGCCCAGCTCGGTGCCGTTGAGCACGATGTCGTAGGCGCGGGCGCGGCAGTTGGCCTTGTCGGTGAGCATCTTGTCCTCGTCCTCGATCATGGGAGCGGTGAAGGGGTGGTGCATGGCCTGATAGCGGCCCTCCTCCTCGGAGTACTCGAACATGGGGAACTCGGTGACCCACAGGAACTTGAAGTCCATGGGATCCAGGATGCCCAGCTGCTTGGCGCACTCGATACGCAGCGCGCCAAGGGAGGCAAAGACCACCTCGTCCTTCACGTCGCCCACGATGAGGATCAGGTCGCCGTCCTTGGCGTTGGCCCGCTCCAGGATGGCGGCGTTCTCCTCGTCGGTGAGGAACTTCTGATAGGAGGAGGTCACCTTGCCGTCCACCATTCTGGCCCAGGCCAGGCCCTTGGCCTTATAGGTCTTCACGAAGTCGCCCAGCTTGTCGATCTTCTTCCGGGGGAAGTCCTTGGCGTAGCCGTTGACGTTGATGAGGCGCACGGAGCCGCCGCCCTGGATGGCGCTGGTGAAGACCCCGAAGCCGCAGTCCTTGACCAGGTCGGAGATGTCCTGGATCTCGAAGCCGAAGCGCATATCGGGCTTGTCGGAGCCGAAGCGGTCCATAGCCTCCCGCCAGGGCATCCGCAGGAAGGGAGTCTGGATGTCCACATCCAGGATCTCCTTGAAGACCCGCTTCAGGAAGCCCTCCTGGATGGTCTGGATCTGCTCCTCGTTCAGGAAGGACATCTCCAGGTCGATCTGGGTGAACTCCGGCTGGCGGTCGGCGCGCAGGTCCTCGTCCCGGAAGCAGCGGGCGATCTGGAAGTAGCGGTCGAAGCCGGACAGCATCAGCAGCTGCTTATACTGCTGGGGAGACTGGGGCAGGGCATAGAACTTGCCGGGGTGGACACGGGAGGGGACCAGATAGTCACGGGCACCCTCGGGGGTGGACTTGGTGAGGATGGGGGTCTCGATCTCCAGGAAGCCGTTCTCATCGAAGTAGTCCCGGCAGATCTTTACGATCTTGTGGCGCAGAGCGATGGTCCGCTGCATATCCGGGCGGCGCAGGTCCAGATAGCGGTACTTCAGGCGGACAGCGTCCTTCACGTCGGAGTTTTCCACGATCTCGAAGGGCGGGGTGTCGGCCTTGGCCAGCAGGCGCAGGTCGGTGACCTTCAGCTCGATGTCGCCGGTGGGCATTTCGGGGTTCTTGGACTCTCTCTCCCGCACCACGCCGGTGGCGGCGATGACATACTCGCTGCGCAGGGAGGCAGCCTTCTCAAAGACCTCCTTGGCGGTGGAATCATCGAAGGAGAGCTGGAGCAGGCCCGTGCGGTCCCGCAGGTCCACGAAGATCAGGCCGCCCAGATTGCGCTGGCGCTGGACCCAACCGCAGACAGAGATCTCCTGGCCCACGTGCTCCACGCGGAAGTTGCCGCAGTAGTCGGTGCGGAGGAAGTTCTGTAAATTATCCATAGTGTTCATTCACTCCATTGTCTGTAGATACATATAAGATACGCCAGGTTGGCGAAGGGGTCAAGGATTTTTTGTGGTAGGGGAGGGGTCAGTCCTCCGTCGGCTCCAGGGTCAGCAGGTAGTCCAGGATGGCCTGCTGGGTCTCCTCGCCGCCGGAAATCTGATAGGTCTTTGTCTCATCGGTGGGGCCGACCTCCACGAACTTACCGCCCATGAACTGATAGGCCCAGGCCCAGGTCTCGCCGGTGGAAAAGTTCAGCTTGACCTCATAGTCCAGGGTGATCTCCTCGCTCTTGCTGAGGGTGCGGGAATAGGTCGGCTCCTGCAGCAGGGCCAGCACCTTACCAAACTCCTCCTCGCCCTGCCGGACGGTCACACTGACCGGCTCTCCATCCACCGGCAGCAGCTCCGCCTGGATCTGCTCCACCTTCTCCGGGGCGAACCCGCCGCCCATGGCCTTTTCAAAGTCCCTGGGCATGCTCAGGAAGATGAACCCCAGGCAGAGCACGAAGAGGAGGAGGACCACCAGCCGCTGGACCTGCCCTTTCATGCCTGCTTCTCCTGGATGGGCTTCTGCTGGGCCAGCTCTGCCTTGTTCTGCTGGATGAGGGCCACAGCAGCCTCAGGGGTCAGGGTCTGCTGGTCACCGGTGGTCATGTTCTTGACCTTCACCACGCCCTGGCTCAGCTCTTCCTCGCCCAGGAAGACCACATAGGGGATCTTCAGCTTGTCGGCATAGCTCATCTTGGCCTTGAACTTCTTCTGCTCGCCATAGACCTGGGCCCGGACACCACCGGCCCGCAGGAGGGTGGCAAAGGAGATGGCGGGCGCCAGATCGTCGGTCATGGGCAGCACCAGCACGTCGGTAGGCGCGGTGACCATCTCTTCATTGAAGTAGCCCTGCTCGCCCAGCACATAGAACAGGCGGGTCAGGCCGATAGAGATGCCCACGCCGGGCAGGGGCTTGTCGATATAGTACCCAGCCAGGTTGTCGTAGCGGCCGCCGGAGCAGATAGAGCCGATCTCCGGGTGGTCCAGCATAACGGTCTCGTACACGGTGCCTGTGTAGTAGTCCAGACCGCGGGCGATGGTCAGGTCCACGGCGAAGTTCTCCTCAGGCACGCCGAAGGCGGCCAGGTACTTCACCACGGTGGCCAGCTCGTCCACGCCCTGGTCGAAGGTCTCGTTGCGGCCTCTGTAGCCCTCCAGGGCGGCCAGGACCTCCTGGTTGGACCCGGTGATAGCGATGAACTTCAGGATCTCTCCTGCGGCCTCCTGGGACACACCAGACTCGATGAGCAGGTCCCGGACCTTGTCGGCCCCGATCTTGTCCAGCTTATCCACGGTGCGCATGATGTCCGCAGACTGCTCTCCCAGGCCCTGCATATCGTAGAAGCCGGTGAGGATCTTGCGGTTGTTCACCCGGATCTTGAACCGCTCCAGCCCCATGGACCGGAAGGCGTTATAGATGATGGAGGGGATCTCCGCCTCGTTGGAGATGTCCAGCTTGCCGTCGCCGATGACGTCGATGTCGCACTGGTAGAACTCCCGGAACCGGCCCCGCTGGGCGCGCTCGCCCCGGTAGACCTTGCCGATCTGATACCGGCGGAAGGGGAAGGTCAGGTGGCCGTAGTTCAGGGCCACATACTTGGCCAGGGGCACGGTCAGGTCGAACCGCAGGGCCAGGTCGCTGTCCCCCTTGGTGAAGCGGTAGATCTGCTTCTCCGTCTCGCCGCCACCCTTGGCCAGGAGGATCTCCGCCGACTCGATGACGGGGGTGTCCAGGGGCGTGAAGCCATACAGGCTGTAGGTGGTGCGCAGGCTCTCCAGCATCCGCTCAAACTGCATCTGCGGGGCGGGAAGAAGCTCCATAAAACCGGACAGCGTCCGGGGCTTGATACGATCCATGGATAGGACCTCGCTTTCTTATCGTTTTTCTAAAAATCCCGAAAAAATGCGCCTTCGTCCCTGACTTCGTCGGAACGAGGACGCATTTTGATCGGGCAGGTTTTTACACTGTGACCGGCTTGGTGGTGGGATTGATGATCTCTCTCCAATCCAGGTCGCCCCGCTCCAGACCGTGGATCAGGATCTCAGCCGTAGCCACGTTGGTCGCGAAGGGGATGTTGTACTGGTCGCACATCTGGTTGATGTACTTCAGGTCGGGATCCAGGTCGCTGGACCGAGGGTCGGAGAAGAAGAGGACCATGTCGATCTCGTTGTAAGCGATCCGGGCACCGATCTGCTGGCTGCCGCCGTGGGCGTGGGAGAGGAACAGCCGGACGGGCAGTCCCGTGGCATCCGCAACAAGCCGACCTGTGCTGTTGGTAGCGCAGACTGTATGCTTGGAGAGGATACCGCAGTAAGCGATACAGAACTGGACCATCAGCTCTTTCTTGTTGTCGTGACTCATGAGTGCAATATTCATTAGGTTCATCCTTTCGCTGCGCGTGCCGCCGCCGCGGACCCACGCAAACCAAACTCGAGGAATGGCACCCTGTTTCTTATCGCAGCCGCATCAGCGGCACCTGTTCTCCGTTGACCCGGCGGGCGATATTCCCAAAGGCCTGGGCCGCGCCCCGCTGCTGCACGGAGAGCAGAGGCCGTCCGCTTCCCGCCGCCAGCGTCACCCGGGGATCCTCCGGCACCAGCCCCAGCAGGGGCAGCCCGGTGGTGTCCATGGCGTCGTCGATGGTCTGACCCATACGGCGCAGGAGCCGCCGCCGGACCCGGTTCACCACCAGGTGGACGGTCTCGATATGGCCCAGTTGTCCAACGACCCGCTGGGCATCCCGCAAGGAAGATGGCTCGCTCACCGCCACCACGATGGCCCGGTCTGCCCCACAGACGGACAGGCGGAACCCTTGGCCCAGGCCGGCAGGGGAGTCGATGAGGATGTAGTCATACCGGGTCCGGGCCTGCTCCAGCAGGGCGCGGAACCCCTCCTCCCCGGAAAACTCCTCCGGCAGGGTCAGTGGCGCGGTCAGTAAAAACAGGTTTGAAACAGTTGGATGCGGAGCGGCTGCCCGGTCCAGGTCACACCGGCCGGCGATCACGTCGGTAAAATCCATCAAGGCGGCGTCTGTCATGCCAAGTGCAATGTCCAGGTTCCGCAGACCAATGTCCCCATCAATACAGAGGACCCGGTGTCCTTCCAGGGCCAACGCTGTGCCCAAACCACCGGTGAGAGAGGTCTTGCCCGTGCCGCCTTTCCCGGATGTAATGACGATTACAGTGCTCACTGTCATTCCTCCCGAAAACTTCTGTTTCAGTTTAGCATAATTTCATGAATATTGCAACTATTTTTGTGCAGAAATGCTAAAAACCACAAATGCGTTAATTTTTGTTTGCTTCTTTCATCTTCGCCCACCGCCGGGGATATCCCTTAGGGGTGGCTTTTTCTTTGGAAACGGTCACGATCCGGTGGGTGACCTCGGTGCCGGGCACCAAGTACTCCTCCACCCTGGGTCGGCCGCCGCCCAGCTTGGCGATGATGTCGGCTGCCGCCTGGATCTCATCGTCGCTCTTGCTGCTCTTCATGGCGTAAAAGCTGCCGCCGGGCTTCACATAGGGCAGGCAGAACTCTGCCAGCAGGGGCATGGAGGCCAGAGCCCGGGAGACCGCAGCGTCGTAGCTGTCCCGGTGCTCCTTCTGGTGGGACAGCTCCTCGGCCCGGGCCTTCCGGTAGGTCACCCCGGTGAGGCCCAGGTCGGCCCCCACCTCGGCCAGCCAGTCCATCCGCTTGCCCAAGGTATCCAGCAGGGTGAGCTGGATGGTGGGGTCCAGGATCTTCAGCACCAGGCCGGGGAAACCCGCGCCGGTGCCGATGTCGATGATCTTTTTCCCGGCCAGGGGCTGGGTGGCCAGAAGGGCGGCGCTGTCCAGGAAGTGGAGCCGGACCACCTCAGCCGGGTCGGTGATGGCCGTCAGGTTCATGACCTGGTTCTTTTCCAGCAGCAGGTCGCAGTAGCGGCCCAGTTGGTCTGCCGCCTCCGGCGGCGGGGTCAGCCCCAGGCGGGTCAGCCCCGCCTGCAGCTCCTGTTTCAATTCCTCTGTCATGGTGCTGTTCTCCTCACCAGTTGATGATCTGCCCGGAATAGAACACATAGAAGTAGCCGATGGTCAGCAGGACCATGGCCGCCACCCCGATCCAGGCTTTGATCCGGGTGGAGCGGCTGGCCGGCTGAAAGGTCTCCTTGTTCTCGATGAGAGGGGAGCTCTCCGGGGTCGGCTCCTGGGGCACGGCCTTCTTTTCCTCTTTCACTTGCTCTGCTCCTTCAGCAGGTCGCGGATCTCCGTGAGGAGCTTTTCCTCGGCGGAGGGCTCAGCGGCTTCCTCCTCCGCGGCCTCCTCGGCTTCCTTCTTGCGCAAGGCTTCCATCTTGCTCTTGGTGCTCAGCAGGACCTTCAGGAAGATGAAGACCACCAGAGCCACCAGCAGGAAGTCCACGATGGTGGACAGGAAGGTGCCGATGCCGATGGCCACGGCGGGCGTGACCACCTCGCCGACCTCGTTGACCACCTCAGGCTGCAGCACGATGTTCAGCTGGGACAGGTCGCTGCTGCCGATGAAGTAGCCGATGGCGGGCATGACCACATCGTTCACCAGAGAGGTGGTAATCTTGCCGAAGGCCGTGGCGATGATGACACCGACGGCCATGTCGATCACGTTGCCGCGGCTGATGAACGCCTTGAACTCCTCAATGAAGCCCTTGGCCTTCTTGGTCGCGCTCGCAGCAGCGTTGGTTACCTTTTCGTCTGCCATGATGCTTGTTCCTTTCCATATCCTTAATTTGTGATCAGCTCCCTCTGAGGAGGGAGCTGATCTTGAGACTGTCGAAAAAGGCGTCGGCCTCCCGGCAGGAGCCCCATTTTCTCCGGAGAAAATGGGGAAAAAGAGTGCCGGGGCTCCGCCCCTGGACCCCAATGAGGTGGGTGGAATACCCGCCAGGGTGTGGGGCCGTATCTTGCCATCGTGCCTGCGGCTCTGGATCGACAGGCTATCCATGGCGCGCCCGCCGGCTGGGCGCGCGGCGGCGTGGTCCCAGCACTGCAAAGGCGAGAACGGAAAGGCAGAGAGTCTCACTGACCTTTATTATCGCAAATGCCTTACCTTTTCTGACAAGCCGGTGCTGGCTCCCCCGTCAGAAGAACCAAGCAAAAATTACTTCTTCTTGGAAATGACTTCCAGGCCGCCCAGATACTTCTGGAGCACCTCGGGCACCTTGATGCTGCCGTCCTTCAGCTGATTCTGCTCGACCATGGCGGGGAAGATGCGGCTGGTGGCCAGGCCGGAGCCGTTCAGGGTGTGCAGGAACTCGGGCTTCCCGGTGCTCTCCCGGCGGAAACGGATGTTGCCGCGGCGGGCCTGGTAGTCCCGGGCGTTGGACACGGAGGAGACCTCCTTATACCCCTGCATGGAGGGGATCTGGATCTCGATGTCATAGGTCCGGGCCATGGAGGCGGAGCAGTCACCGGCGGCCAGCTTCACGGTGCGGAAGTGGAAGCCCAGGCCCTTCACCAGGTTCTCTGCCT
>CAYNZG010000016.1:0-14920 GCA_964401525.1 uncultured Ruminiclostridium sp. | reverse complement strand
TCAATAGAAATGATAAATCCGAACACACTACCCACTTGGATAATGTAGTTCGGATCATCATTATTTGGTGGAGGCGGGGGGAGTTGAACCCCCGTCCGAAAACACTTCCTCAGGAGCTTCTCCGGGCGCAGACGGTTCTTTTCATTCCCTTGCCATGACGCAAGCCGTCATGCTGCATGGCTCGGTAGCTTCATTGGTCATGCCGGGGGCAAAGCTTACCCCGGTCACGTGCACCACTCAGATCATGCCCAAGCCCGGCTCGTGGTCCTTCCGGGGTGGACAGCCGCATTAAGCAGCGGCGAGAACAGTCTTATTGTTGTTCTTTAATTTATAAGTTGCCCGTTTTAAGGATGACAGGCCCATCCGCCCGCTACTCCTGCCCCCATGTCCCCGTCGAAACCAGTACGCCCCCCAATACAAGACTTTTGGGATGGACTGCGAATGTGGTCACAGACCAAGAAAAGGCACTCGGTCCATCCCAAAAGTGAAGGGTCTGCAAATGGCCCAGAGGGCCAAATTCTGCGAAGCTTTCAGGTGCAGGAAAAAAACGCTTACATCTTCTCGGGTTCGGGATACTCCACGCCGAAGGTCTCCACGGTGACCTTCTTCATGCGCTGGTCCTCCTTGGGCTTATCCATGCGGTCGGTCTTGACACCGGCGATGGCATCCACCACGTCCAGACCCTCGGTGACCTTGCCGAAGGCGGCATACTGGCCGTCCAGGAAGGGGCCGTCTGCGTGCATGATGAAGAACTGGCTGCCTGCGGAGTTGGGCATCTGGGAACGGGCCATGGACAGCACGCCGCGGCTGTGGCTCAGGTCGTTCTTCACGCCGTTGCCTGCGAACTCGCCCTTGATGCTGTAGCCGGGGCCGCCGATGCCGATGCCCTGGGGGTCGCCGCCCTGGATCATGAAGCCGGAGATGACCCGGTGGAAGATCAGGCCGTCATAGAAGCCCTTGCCGACCAGGCTCACGAAGTTGTTCACGGTGATGGGGGCCACCTCGGGGTACAGCTCAGCAACGATCTTGCCGCCGTTTTCCATTTCGATGGTCACGATAGGATTCTGTGCCATAGTTGATTACTCCTTTAATGTATACGTCGATGGGTTTTGATGGGATCCGCCCTCTTGGGTCAGTGCTGCTTGAGGGCGCGGTCCATTTCCCGCTTGGCGTCGCGCTTGGCGGCGGCCTCTCGCTTGTCGTAAAGCTTCTTGCCCTTGCACAGGCCAATCTCTACCTTCACCCGGGGACCCTTGAAGTAGAGGCTCAGGGGGACCAAGGTGTAGCCGTCCTGCTTGATCTTGGCAAAGAGCTTTAAAATCTCCCGCTTGTGCATCAGCAGGCGGCGGGGGCGGCGGGGCTCGCGGTTAAAAATGTTGCCCTTTTCATAGGGGCTCACGTGCATCCCGTTGAGGGTCATCTGCCCGTCCTTGATGGTGCAGAAGGAATCCTTCAAGTTCACGGTGCCCATGCGGATGGACTTGACCTCGGTGCCGGCCAGCTCGATGCCCGCCTCGTACCGGTCCTCCACGAAGTAATCATGAAAGGCTTTGCTGTTTTTGGCAATGACCTTGCGGGTCTCCTTCCCCAAGGCGAACACCTCCTTTTCTGCCGACGGTAACGTACTTTTTATTATCCTTGATTATACCCCATCTGTCAAGAGTTAAGACCGTTTTTTCCCCGGGTCCCGGGGCTTGTTCAAACAATGTTTACAGAAAAGAAATTGACATTGGATGCCCTGTGTGTTACGATTTGACTACATATATATGATGGAGGGGCGGTATACCCTTCCCTCTGCTGCACGCCCGGTCACGGGCGTTCGTTTTGATTTTTGATCGCTGCGATGCAGCGAAGTTCTATGAATGGAGGTTTCCCCTATGGCAAATGAAAAGACCCCTCTGATGTATAAAGGCAGACCCCTCCGCCGCAAGGATAACATCCTCTACTACGGCGATATGTCCGACTCCCACATCGTCATGCTCCAGATCCTGGAGACCAAGACCGTGGGCGACATGCAGGTGGCAAGCAAGGTCAGCATCCAGCTCCAGCTCACCTCGACCGACCTCAAGAGCCGGGACCGGGTGGTCAAGCGCAGCGAGAAGGACAGCCTGTATGCCGCCATCGACATCGCGACCATCTGGCTGGAGCGCGCCCTGGCTTCTCGCTGAGAACGAGGTGCACCCATGAAACAGCCCCGATTTGCGGCCAGGGTCCTGGCCATGTCGCTGCTGGCCGCCTCCCTGCTGTCCGTCAACGCCCTGGCCGCCCCGGCGGACGGATCCCCGGCGGCCGTCCGAGTGAACAAGGGCGGGAGCGTGCTCTCCTCCGGCCAGGCCGTGCGCGCCACGGAAAGCCCCGTGGGAGTTACCCCCGACCAGGCCGAGGGCAGCTTTTCCGTCACCTACCAGAGCGACACCGGCAGCGAGACCAGCGCCACGGTGACGGCCCGTGACCCGGAGACCCCCGTTTACGGCTACGTCTCCGCCCAGGGCAGCGGCCTGCGGGTCCGCCAGGGCCCGGGGACGAGCTATCCCATCCTGGCCACGGTCACCGACGGCAGCGCCTTCCCCATCACCGGCACCACCAACGGCTGGTATCAGATCGCCTACAACGGCCGCACCGGCTACGTCTCCGCCGACTACCTGGTGGAGAAGGACGGTCACGGCGATATCTCCTCCTCCCCCGTCCAGCCGCCGGAGAATTTTGACGGCGCGCTGGCCCAGCGCATCGTGGATTACGCCCTGCAGTATGAGGGCTATCCCTATGTGTGGGGAGCCGCCGGACCCAGCACCTTCGACTGCTCCGGCTTCACCTACTACGTCTACCAGCAGTTCGGCTACACCCTCCACCGCTCCTCCTGCGACCAGGTGAAGGACGGCGTGGCGGTGTCCAAGGCCAACCTGCAGACCGGCGACCTGGTGCTCTTTTCCACCAACGGGAGCTATGTGACCCATGTGGGCCTGTACATTGCAGACGGGAAATTCATCCACGCCTCCAATGCCACCACCGGCGTCATCATCAGCGACCTGGACAGCCAGTATTACACCACACACTACTTCGCCGCCCGGCGGATCATCTGAATGAACCCTTGAAAGGCACGCCAGCTCTGACGTGCCTTTCTTTACGAGAGGATCGGCAGCCCACAGGCGGCTGCCCCATATAAAGAGAAGAGAAAGAAGGACCGCACATGAAAACCAAGCTTTTCCAGGTGCAGGAGAGAGGGTCCACCGTCCGCACCGAGGTGCTGGCCGGTGTGACCACGTTCATGACCATGGCCTATGTGCTCATGGTCAACGCCGGGATGTTCGCCGAGATCCCCGGTGCATCCTACTACGCCGTGTACATCGCCACCGCCCTGTCCGCCGCCTTCGGCACCATCCTCATCGGCCTGCTGGCTGACCTGCCCCTGGCCCAGGCCTCGGCCATGGGCTCCAGCGCCTTTTTCGTCTACACCGTCTGTCTTGGCTTCGGCCTGACCTACTCCAACGCCCTGCTGCTGGTGCTGCTGGACGGCATCATCTTCCTGGTGCTGACGGTGACCGGCCTGCGCCAGAAGATCCTGGAGGCCATCCCCAACTCGGTCCGGGTGGCCATCCCCGCAGGCATCGGCCTCTTCATCGCCTTTATCGGCCTGAAGTCCGCCGGGATCGTGGTGGCTGACAGCTCCACCTATGTGGCCCTGGCCTCCATGAACCTCCTCTCCGACGCGGTGAGCTGGGGCGACGTGATGCCCCTGCTGGTGACCTTAGCAGCCTTGTTCGCCATCGCCGGTCTCACCTGTAAGCAGGTGAAGGGCGCGGTGCTGTGGGGCATTCTGGGGGCCACCGTCCTCTACTACCTGCTGGGCTTCACCGTCCCCGGCTTCTACGACGGCTTCGGGGCCAACCTGAACATGGATCCCTTCGCCGCCTTCGGGGAGTTCGGCACCATGGCCTTCGGCGTGGTGTTCACCCAGGGCCTAGACTTCTCCGCCTACCTGGCAGACCACTCCACCGCAGAGCTGGCCCTGCTCATCGTGACCACCGCCCTGGCCTTCTGCCTGGTGGATATGTTCGACACCATCGGCACCCTCTACGGGGCCTGCGCCCGGGGCGACCTGCTCACCGAGGAAGGCGAAGTGCCCCGGGTGGAGCAGGCCATGCTGGCCGACGCAGCCGCCACCATCGTGGGCGCGGTCTGCGGCACCTCCACCGTCAGCACCTATGTGGAGTCCTCGGCGGGCATCTCCGAGGGCGGCAAGACGGGCCTGGCCTCCATGGTCACCGGCGGCCTGTTCCTGGTGGCCCTGTTCCTCAGCCCGGTGGCTGCGCTGGTGCCCAGCTGCGCCACCTCGGCGGCCCTCATCTATGTGGGCATCCTGATGATGGACTGTGCCAAGAAGATCCCCTGGCACCAGACCGAGGCGGCTGTCCCCGCCTTCCTGACCCTGGCCATGATGCCCCTGACCTACAACATCTCCTACGGCATCGCCTTCGGTGTCATCGCCCATGTGGTGCTGGCTCTGGTCACCGGCAAGGGCCGGGAGATCAAGGCCGGGACCTGGGTCATCGCCTTGCTGTTCCTGGTGATGTTTTTCATCACCCACTGACTCCAAAAACCGGATATGTCAGCAACGACCGCCGCAGAAAAGCATTTCTGCGGCGGTCGATTTTTGTGGTCTGCCCACAAAAATCGGCCTTCCCGCCGGGGAGCAAAGGACCGTGTCAGAAAAGCAGGAAAACAGTCAAATTCCACATTGACAAACCATATGCGACACAATATACTGACTTAGTATGCAAAAAAATTTCGAAAAACTCGAATATAAAATAAGCTATGCTTGAGCAGGTCTCCGTCATGAGCGGGGCCTGCATGAGGAGGTTACTATGGCAAAGGTAAAACTGGATATCAGCCGGTGCAAGGGATGTTTCCTCTGCGCCAGCGTATGTCCCAAAGGCGTCATGACGCCCTCGAAGGAACTGAGCGCCAAGGGTTTTGAGCTGGTCCATCTGAACGAGGACAAGGAATGCATCGGCTGCGGCGCTTGCTACAAGATGTGCCCGGATTACTGCATCGAGATCATCGATGAGAAGGCTTAAAGGAGGGGGAAGACAATGGCAAAACAGTTGATCAAGGGCAATGAGGCCCTGGCAGAGTCCTGCCTGCGGGCAGGCTGCAGATTTTTCAGCGGCTACCCCATCACCCCCCAGTCCGATATCCTGGAGTATCTGAGCTGGCGCATGGATGAGCTGGGCGGCAGCTGCGTGCAGACCGAGTCCGAGCTGGCCGGCATCAACATGCTGCTGGGCGCAGCCTCCGCCGGTGCCCGCGCGCTGACCACCACCTCCGGCCCCGGATTCTCCCTGAAGCAGGAGGGCATCTCCTACCTCTGCGCCAGCGACGTGCCCGCCGTCATCGCAGACGTGCAGCGCATCGGCGCCGGTCTGGGCGACATCTTCGTGGGCCAGGGCGACTACTGGCAGTTCACCCGCGGCGGCGGCCACGGCGACTATCGCACCCTGGTCCTGGCCCCCGCCAGCGTCCAGGAGACCGCCGACCTGGCTTACATCTCCTTCGACCTGGCTGAGAAGTACCGCCACCCCGTCATCATCGCCACCGACGGCACCATCGGCGAGATGATGGAGAGCGTGGAGCTGCCCCCCATGAAGGAGCACGACATCGACACCTACGACTGGGCCATCCGTCCCCGTCAGGAGGGGGAGAAGCAACGGGTCATCTGGAACCGCTTCTGGGACCTGGGCAACGACGAATACCCCATCTACTTACTGGATAAGTATGCGCAGATGGAGGCCAACGAGCAGCGCTGGGAGTCCGTCCAGACCGAGGACGCGGAGATCGTCCTGGTGGCCTACGGCATCAGCTCCCGCGTGGCCAAGTCCGCCGTCATCCGCGCCCGCAAGGAGGGCATCAAGCTGGGCCTCATCCGTCCTATCACCCTGTGGCCCTATCCCAAGAAGGCCTTTGAAGCCCTGGGCCCCCAGGTAAAGGCCTTCCTGGACATCGAGATGAACATCCTGGGCCAGATGAAGGACGACGTGATCCTGGCCGACGGCAACCGCCACCCCGTGGAGTTCTACGGTGAGTACTGGCACGTCATCGATGAAAACAAGATCCTTGCCAAGGTCAAGGAAATGCTGGAAAAGTATTAAGGAGGGGGCAGAACATGAATTTCAAGGTATCGAAGCACATCGACTTAAATCAGCAGGCCTCCTGGTGCCCCGGCTGCGGCCACGGCATCATCTGCCGCCTCATCACCGACGCCGCCGACAAGCTGGGCGTGGGCGACCGGATCGTCACCGTGGATGACGTGGCCTGCGGCCAGTTCGGTCAGTACGCCATGGACTACAACTCCATCATGGGCGCGCACGGCCGCGTCGTTGCCACCGCCGCCGGTGTCAAGCGGGCCCGTCCCGACACACTGGTCATCGCCCGTCCCGGCGACGGCTCTGCCTACAGCATCGGCATCGAGTCCACCGTCTCCTGCGCCATGCGCAACGAGAACATCCTGACCATCGTCATCAACAACAGCGTCTTCGGCATGACCGGCGGCCAGATGTCCCCCACCTCTCTGTACGGCATGAAGACCTCCACCTCTCCCTTCGGCCGCACCCAGGAGAGAAACGGCAGCATGATGGACATCACCAAGCTCCTGGGCCAGACCGACATGGCCTACCTGGCCCGTTGCTCCGTGGACAGCATCGCCAACATCAACAAGACCCAGAAGGCCATCGAGAAGGCACTGACCAAGCAGATGAACGGCGAGGGCTTCTGCCTCGTCGAGATCCTCAGCCCCTGCCCCACCAACTGGAAAATGACCCCGGCAGAGGCCATGGAGTTTATCAAGAACACCCAGAGCAAGGCGCTGCCCCTGGGCGAGTTCGTGGACAAGGGAGGTAACAAAGAATGATTGAAGTGATCTGCTCCGGTTTCGGCGGCCAGGGCGTCCTGGTGGCCGGTATGATCCTCGCAGACGCGGGGATGGAGGACAACAAGCAGGTTTCCTGGTACCCCTCCTACGGCTTTGAGATGCGCGGCGGCGCAGCCAACTGCGACGTGAAGATCAGCGACGGCGAGATCCCCAGCCCCTACTGCCTGGAGCCCGACGTGGTCTACACCCTGAACGAACAGGCCATCGACACCTATGAGAGCCGCCTGAAGCCCGGCGGCGTGCTGCTGGTGAACAGCTCCCTGGTGCCCGAGGACCGCACCTACCGCGATGACATCAAGGTCGTCAAGGTCCCCGCAACCGACATCGCCGAGGAGCTGCATAACCCCCGCGGCACCAACATCGTCATGCTGGGCGCGCTGGCCTGCGCCTCCGACAAGTACGACGAGGACAAGATGCGCGCCGCCGTGGAACACTACTTTGCCAAGAAGGGTAAGAACAACCCCAAGAACGCCCAGTGCTTCGACCGGGGTGCCGACGAGGCAAGGAGACAGGGATAAATGGAAGAGAAGAAGATGCGACTGCCTCTGGAGGGCGTGAAGGTGGTGGAGATGGGCACCGTGGTGGCTGCCCCCACCACCGCCCGCGTCCTGGCCACCTACGGCGCAGAGGTCATCAAGGTGGAGACCCTGGACGGCGACGTGATGCGCGTGGCCGGCACCCACGAGTTCACCCCCTATGAGGACGACCTGAACCCCCTGTTCACCGTCCACAACAGCGGCAAGAAGTTCCTCTCCCTGAACTTTAAGACCGAGGCCGGTAAGAAGGTCCTGCTGGACCTGCTGAAGGACGCAGACGTGTTCATCACCAACGTCCGCGCCAAGTCCCTGGAGCGCAACGGCCTGGACTACGAGACCCTGAAGGTCCACAACCCCGGCCTCATCTACGCCCACTTCCTGGGCTACGGCGAGACCGGCCCCGCCGCCAACAACCCCGGCTTCGACATCAGCGCCTTCTGGCTGCGGTCCGGCCCTCTGGCGGACTGGTCCACCGAGGGCTCCTTCCCCTTCCTGCCCACCTATGCCTTCGGCGACATGGCCACCAGCTCCGCCTTCCTGTCCGGCATCCTCATGGCCCTCTACGCCAAGAAGGAGACCGGCCTGGGCACCAAGGTGAACACCTCCCTGTTCGCCAGCGGCATCTGGTGCAACGCCATCGGCGTGGTGCAGACCCAGTTCGAGCACAAGGACCTGAACCCCCTGCCCCTGCGCCCCACCGACCCCTTCAACCAGACCTACCTGTGCAAGGACGGCCGCTGGATCGGGGTCTACTGCAATGAATATGTGATGGACAAAGAGAAGCTGGCCAAGCTCTTCGGCATCGAGTGGATCATCGACGACCCCCGCTGCGCCTCCATCGACACCCTGCAGAAGACCGGCGTCATCGAAGAGGTCATCACCCAGTGCAACGAGATCTTCCTGACCAGGACCGCCCAGGAGTGGCGGGACCTCTTCAGCACCAACAACGTGGCCTGCGAGATCATGAAAAAGTCCCGGGAGGTCAGCACCGACCCCCAGGCCATCGAAAACGGCTACATGGTCCCCGTGGAGTTCCCCGACCAGGACCACACCACCGTCATGCTGCCCAATCCCCCCATCTGGTTCAGCGACTACGACCGCAAGGACTATAAGCCCACCGGCCCGCTGGGCGAAGACACCGATGCCATCCTGACCTCCATGGGCTACTCTGCCGAGCAGATCCAGGCCATGAAGGATTCCGGAGCCGTTCACTAAGGAGGACCCTATGAAGCATAAGTTTATCGCCAAGCGGTACTGGAAGTCCCAGAGCACCGCCATGGGCCAGACCGACGTGCTGGCCAAGTCCTTTGACGACATCATCAACCTGAGCCTGGGTGACCCCGACCTCATCACCCACGACATCATCATCGACAATGCCTTTGCCGATGCCAAGGCCGGTCACACTAAGTACACCGACTTCCGGGGCGACCCGGAGCTGCGCCAGGAGATCGTGAAGTTCTACCAGGAGGAGTACGGTATGACCGTGGCCGACGAGGAGGTCTTCGTGAGCACCTCCGCCTGCATGGCCATGTACCTGACTATGGAGGCCATCCTGGACGACGGCGACGAGGTCATCATCCAGGCCCCCTACTTCACCCCCTACCCCCAGCAGGTGGAGCTGGCCCGGGGCATCCCCGTGGAGCTGCCCACCTATGAGGAGGAGGACTTCCAGATCAGCATGGAGCGGCTGGAGAGCCTGATCACCGAGCGGACCAAGGCCCTCATCATCAACTCCCCCAGCAACCCCACCGGCAACTGCCTGTCCGTGGAGACCATGGAGAAGATCGCCGCCATCGCCGAGAAGCACGACCTCATCGTGGTGTCCGACGATATCTACACCGCCTTCAGCTACCAGAACCCCTTCGTCCCCTTCGCCTCCCTGCCCGGCATGAAGGAGCGGACCATCATCCTGAACTCCTTCTCCAAAAACTTCACCATGACCGGCTGGCGGCTGGGCAACATCATCGCCCCCGACTACATCATCAAGACCATCCAGCAGATCAACGAGAACATGGTCTTCACCGCCCCCTCCATCTCCCAGAGAGCGGGCATCTATGCCCTGCGCCACCGCCACGAGATCCAGCCCCCCATGGTGGAGGAGTATAAGAAGCGGATGTTCTACGCCGCCGAGCGCATCAATGAGATCGAAAAGCTCAGCGTCCTCTATCCCCCCAAGGGCTCCTTCTATCTGTTCGTGAACATCAAGAAGACGGGCCTCACCAGCGTGGAGGCCGCCGACCTCATCCTGCGCAAGGCCCACGTGCTCACCCTGCCCGGCAGCGCCTTCGGCACCTGCGGCGAGGGCTACCTGCGCATCGCCTGCACCTGCGGCGTGGAGGTGCTGAAGGAAGCCTTCGACCGGATCGCCCGGGCCCTGGACTAACAAAAAGCATGGATACGCCCCTGGTTTTTGCATGAATATTTATTCACCCCTCTCTTGACAAAGGTGAATGTTAGTTGTATACTCGGGCTATCAATAACACGCCGATCTTCGGCAGAAATGAGATATTGCTATGAAAAAGATCCTTTGTGCTGTACTCAGCATCATGATGCTGCTGTGCATGGCTGCCTGCGGAGCCAGTGAACCCGCAGAGACCGATCCCGCAGGGCAGGCCGATGCCTCCGGCGACACCGCCGCCACCGGCAAGATGGCAGAGATCCAAAAGGCCGGCAAGCTGGTCTTGGGCACCGCCTCTGGCTACCCCCCCTTCGAGTTCGTCAGCACTGAAAACAACGGCGCTGTCATCGGCATCGACGTGGAGCTGGCCCAGGCCGTGGCTGATAAGCTGGGCGTGGAGCTGGTGGTCCAGGACATGCCCTTCAGCGAGCTCATCATGAACCTCAACAGCGGTGTCTGCGACATCGTCATCGCCGGTCTGCCTGAGACCCCCGAGCGCGCCGAGATGGCCGACTTCTCCATGGTCTACATCAACGACGAGCAGACCATCATCGTCCGGGCCGAGGATGCCGACAAGTACACCTCCCTGGAGGACTTCTCCGGCAAGACCGTGGACGTGGAGCTGGGTGCTTCCTCCGAGGCCGTGGCCAGAGACGAGCTGACTGGCGCCAACATCAACGCCCTGTCCCTCATCGCTGACTGCTTCATGGAGCTCAGCCAGGGCAAGTGCGACGCTGTCGTCACCGGCATGGTCGTGGGCAAGCAGTATGTCATCAACAACGATGCCTACGCAGAGCTGACCGACATCACCTTCGTGAACAAGGACAAGGCCACCCAGGCCTGCATCGCCAAGGGCGATGCCGAGTTCCTCGCTCTCGTGAACGAAGTGATCAAGGAAAACCAGGATAACGGCAACTTCGACAAGTGGATCGACCAGTACAGCGAGCAGGCCAGCAAGGAAGCCCAGAGCTGAGATCCCCCTGTATATCCGGCAACATACAAATTGAAGAACTGGAAACGCGGGAAAACCGCGTTTCCAGCTCTTTGCGTTTCTCGCTCCCCCGCTCTTTTCCCCGGCGGAATCTGAAAAGCAAGGTGAAAATACATGGAACATGAATATATTCTGGAGATCAAGGATCTCGGCAAGAGCTTCAAGGACCTTGAAGTTTTGAAGAGCATCGATCTGAACGTCAAGAAGGGTGACGTGGTGGCCATCATCGGCCCCTCCGGCTCCGGCAAGAGCACCATGCTCCGCTGCCTCAACCGGCTGGAAGAGCCCACCAAGGGCAGCATCCTCTACCACGGCCAGAACATTCTGGACAAGAAGGTGGACATCAACAAGATCCGTATGCAGATCGGCATGGTGTTCCAGCAGTTCAACCTCTTCCCCCACCTGACGGTGAGAAGAAACATCACCATCGGCCTGACCAAGCTGCGGAATATCTCCATGGACGAAGCCAACGCCACGGCGGACCGCCTGCTGGACATGGTCGGCCTGCGGGAGAAGGCGGATATGTATCCCTCCAGCCTCTCCGGCGGCCAGAAGCAGCGCATCGCCATCGCCCGCTCCCTGGCCATGAACCCCGAGATCATCCTCTTCGACGAGCCCACCAGTGCTCTGGACCCCGAGATGGTGGGCGAGGTGCTGCAGGTCATGAAGGACCTGGCCAAGGCCGGCATGACCATGCTGGTGGTGACCCACGAGATGGGCTTTGCCCGTGAAGTGGCCTCCAAGGTGATCTTCCTGGACGGCGGCTATGTGCTCACGGAAGGCACCCCGGAAGAGGTCTTCGGAAACGCGGACCACGACCGCGTGAAGGCTTTCCTGGACAAGGTCATGTAAGGAGGACAGATACTATGGAAATCATCAACGCCCTGATATCTGTCGGTCAGGTATTCGTAAAATACGACGATCTGTTTCTGGATGCCCTTCTGATGACGGTGCTGCTGTCTCTGGCCACCGTGCTCATCAGTAGTGTGCTGGGCAGCCTCATGGCCCTCATGAAGATCTCCGGCAGCCGCATCCTCCGCGCCATCGCCACCGCCTATGTGGCCTTCATCCGCGGCACCCCTCTGATGGTGCAGATCTTCATGGTCTTCTACGGTCTGCCCATGCTGGGCATCAACCTGCCCTCGGTGGAGTTCTTCGGCACGGACTTCAGCCGCTTCTTCTCCGGTCTGCTGGCCCTGGTGATCAACAGCACCGCCTACGTCTGCGAGATCGTCCGCGGCGGCATCCAGTCCATCGACGACGGCCAGATGGAAGCAGCCCGCAGCATCGGCTTCAACAAGCGGCAGGCCATGACCTTCATCATCTTCCCCCAGGCCCTGAAGAACATCCTGCCCGCCCTGGGCAACGAGTTCGTCAGCGTCATCAAGGAGTCCTCTCAGGTCTCCATCATCGGCCTGGCCGAGCTGATGTACATCACCACCACGGTGCGCTCCATCAGCTTCCGCTCCTTCGAGCCCCTGCTCATCGTCTCCATCCTGTACTTCATCGTGACCTCCGTCTTCTCCCTCCTGGTCAAGAAGATGGAGAAGAAGCTGTCCGTCAGCAACCGCTCCTCCAACTAACGTGTTCCAATGCCCCCATCCTCTGCGGAGGATGGGGGCATTTTTGCGTCAGGGGCTGACGGGGCACTGGCGGCCGGTGTGATCCAAGACGTAGTCCTCCCCGCAGGTGCCGGGGAGGATGAGCTGGCTCACGGGGAGGATCGCATAACCCTCCTGCAATAACCCCTCCAGAATGGCGGGCAGGGCCTCCGGGGTGTGGAGGGCGGCGTTATGGAAGAGGATAATGGAGCCGGGGGCCACCTTGCTCATGACCCGCTGGGTGATGGTGGCCGCGTCGTAGTCCTTCCAGTCCAGGCTGTCCACGTCCCACTGGATGATCTCCAGGCCCATGCCCCGGACGGTGGAGACCACATGGTCGTCATACTCCCCATAGGGCGGTCGGAACAGGGTGGGCCGGGTCCCGGTGACGGCCTCGATCTTATCGTTGCAGGCGGAGATGTTGGCCACGATCTGGCCGGCGGAGAGGGCATTGAAGTGGGCGTGGTCGTCGGAATGGCCCATGACCTCGTGCCCGGCCTCGGCCAGGGCCCGGACCGACTCCGGGTATTTGTCCACCCAGGCCCCCACCACGAAGAAGGTGGCTTTGATCTGGTAGCGGTCGAAGATGTCGATGAGGGTCTGGGTGTCCTCATTGCCCCAGGCGGCATCGAAGGTGAGGGCACAGACCTTCCGGTCCTGCTGGACGCAGTAGATGGGGAGCTGCCGGTCCGCAGCGGCGGTGGTGATCCCCGCGGGGAGGTTGGTGGCCAGGCACAGGGCACAGACCGCCAGGATGGCCCCGGGGATGGCCAGGGCGCGCTTGCGCAGGAAGAAACATTTCATACTCATCCCGTCCTTTCCCTGCCACTCTATGCGGGAGGGAGGGGCGAGAGACCCTCTGCGTGGGTGGCATGCCTCCCGCAGGGCCCCCTTTTCTCCAGAGAAAAGGGGGCAAAAGAGCGCCGGTGCTCCGCCCCTGGACCCCGGGGAAAGGCAGTGATATCCTGCCGGGAGAACCGCGCTCTTTCCACGGTATTGGTTTCGTTGTCGGCAGGCTGTCCATGGCGCGCCCACCGGCTGGCGCGCGGGAACGTGGGAGGAGACTTGTGGGGAAAGTGAGTTGCACGATCCCAGAGCCTCCCCTGTGTAAGGGGAGGCTTTCAAGTGGGCGGAAGAAGATCGTCCCCCCGCCCACAAAAAAAAGGAAAGCATCCCGCCGGATGCTTTCCTTTTTTGTTTTCTTACGATCCGGCGGTGGCCTGGGCCAGGACCTTGGCGGCCACGCCGCCGGCGACGCTGGCACCGAAGCCGCCGTTCTCCACCAGGACCACGAAGGCCAGAGGATGTTCAGCATCGTCGATGAACCCGGCGAACCAGGCGTGGGGCTGGTTGCCGCCGCCCACCTCGGCGGTGCCGGACTTGGCGCACACGGCTAAGTCCCCGAACTGGGACTGGCCATACTGGCTGACCACGTTGTTCCGCATCATTTCCTTCAGGCGGGCACAGGTCTCCTCGCTGTAGATGGAATAGGTGTCCGTCCCGTCGGGGAAGGCCGCCGGGATGGCGGAGCCGGACAGGGTCTCCTTCTCCACCAGCTTGGGGACCACAGCCACGCCCCGGTTGGCGATGCCACCCATGAAGGAGAGCATGGTGCAGGGGTTCACCAGGTCCTTATACTGGCCCACGCCGGACCAGCCCAGATAGGCCGACCCGGCCTCGGCCGCCTCGAAGCTGCCCTGGGCCGTGTGGATGTCGTTGATGGTCAGGGAGTTCATGAGCCCCGCCTCCTCCATGTAGGCGGCCAGGGTGTCGCCCCCTAACTCCAGCGCTAGGGTGGCGTAGGCCCCGTTGCAGGAGCAGGCCAGGCACTGGTCGATGTTCATGTTCTGCCCGTGGGCATAGGGGCAGGTGATGGTGTCCTCCCCGATCTGCATCGACCCATTGCAGGAGTAGGTAAAGGAGCTTAGATCCGTCTTCTTCTCCAGCGCCGCCGCCGTGGTGACGATCTTGAAGGTGGAGCCGGGCGGGTACAGGCCGGAGAAGAACCGGTTCAGATACACGCCGTCGTAGGCACTGTTCTCGTTCACATCGGAGGGCGGATCGTTGGGGTCGTAGGACGGGGCGCTCACCAGGCACTTCACGTCCCCGTTGGTGTAGTCGTACACCGCCACCACGCCCTTGTGGCCGTTGAGGGCGGCGTAGGCCGTCTCGTTCAGGGCGGCATCCACCGTGAGGGTCACGTCGTGGCTGCCCAGGGTCGTGCCGGTGATGGGGTTGTAGCCCGTCATGCGGCTGGCCAGGGCCGAGCGCAGGGAGGTGCCAAAGTTCCGGTCGCCCACTAGGTGGAGGGTGGCCACCCGGGTGGAGCGGTTCTCGGCGTACTCCCCCGTCTCGCCGTCATAGAGCCGGGTGCCGCTGCTGTCGTAAATGGCCCCGGACTCGTAATAGGTGGTGCCGAAAAAGCCCACCCAGTCGTTGCCCTTGGTGAAGAGCTCGACGATGTAGGAG